>CAMLHR010000132.1 GCA_946479915.1 uncultured Lysobacter sp. | reverse complement strand
GCCGAGGAAAGTCCGGGCTCCACAGGGCACGGTGCCAGGTAACGCCTGGGCGGCGCGAGCCGACGGAAAGTGCAACAGAAAGATACCGCCGAACGCTCCCCAGGGAGGCGTGGCAAGGGTGAAATGGTGCGGTAAGAGCGCACCGCGAGCCTGGCAACAGGCCGGCACGGCAAACCCCACCGGGAGCAAGGCCAAATAGGGACCCCATGACGTGGCCCGCGTCGGGTCCGGGTAGGCTGCTCGAGCGCATCGGTGACGATGCGCCCAGAGGAATGACTGTCCACGACAGAACCCGGCTTATCGGCCGGCTCCGCCACCTCTTCCATGCGGCCCCGGCGCGTTGCGCACGGGGCCGCATTCATGTTGCGCCGCAGCAGGCCCGCCAGGGCCGCCCCGTTGGCCTCGTCCTGAGGCCCTTCACGAGGCCTTGATCTCAAAAAATGAGACGAAACAGGGCTTAGTGGATAAGTCTTGAACCAGACTCTGAAGTTCATCGCAAGCCATTGATGGGCCAAAGAAAATTGGCTCGAAAACTTGTTGACAACCCTGTGGGCCGACTCCTAAGGTGGCGGCACGTGGGAAATCCGGGGGAATCCGGGGATTCCGTGGCAGCAACAGGTTGTCCACAGCGGGCGGGCGGATGTTCCAGGGCGAAACCCTCATCACCATCGACGACAAGGGGCGGCTGGCGATCCCGACCGCCTACCGCGACGCCGTGTCGCGCGCCGGGAACCGGCTGGTGATCACCTACAACCCGTTCGAGGCCGGCTCGCTGTACCTCTACCCCGAGGAGGTCTGGGCCAAGGTCCGCGACCAGGTCAACGCGCTGCCGCGCACCCGCCGCACCAGCCGGACCTTCCAGCTCAAGCTGGTCGGCGCGGCCACGCCGGTCGAGCCGGACGCCAGCGGCCGCATCTCCATCCCCGCCAGCCACCGCAACGCCGTCGGCATCGACCGGCGCGCGGTGCTGCTCGGCATGGGCGACAAGTTCGAACTGTGGAGCGAGCAGGCGCACCACGAACAGATCCGCCAGGTGCTTGGCGACGACGATCTGGGCGAGGAGCTGCTCGGACTGCAGCTGTGACGCGGGCGGACCGGGGCGACCGGTCCGCCGACTCGCCGGCGGTGCACCCGACCCCGGTGCACCTGCCGGTGATGGTGGCGGAGGCCGTGGAGGGCCTGCGCGTGTTGCCCGGCGGCACGTACCTGGATGGGACGTTCGGGCGTGGCGGACATGCACGGGAAGTGCTGCGACGACTCGGCCCCGGAGGCCGGCTGCTGCTCATGGACAAGGATCCCGAGGCGATCGAGGTGGCCACGCGCGCATTCGGCGCCGACCCGCGCGTCGCGATCCGTCGCGGCAGCTTCGCCACGCTCGGCCGATGGGAGGCCGCGCGCGACGGCCTGGACGGCGTGCTGCTCGACCTCGGTGTCTCCTCCCCGCAACTGGACGTCGCCGAGCGCGGGTTCTCCTTCGGCAAGGACGGGCCGCTGGACATGCGCATGGATCCGGACGCGGGCGAGTCCGCCGCGGCGTGGCTGGCGCGCGCGGACGAGCGCGAGATCGCGGACGTGCTGTGGACGCTGGGCGAGGAGCGGCAGTCGCGCCGCATCGCGCGCGCCATCGTCGCGCGCCGCGCCGAGCGACCGTTCGAGCGGACCGCCGACCTCGCCGCCGTCGTCGCGTCGGTCATGCCGCGCGGCGAGGGCCGCATCCACCCGGCCACGCGGACGTTCCAGGCCATCCGCATCCACGTCAACCGCGAGCTCGACGACCTGCATGCCGGCCTCGATGCCGCGCACGACGCGCTGCGCCCGGGCGGCCGCCTGGTGGTGATCAGCTTCCATTCGCTCGAGGACCGGATCGCCAAGCAGTTCATCGCGAAGCGTTCGAAGGCGCCCCCGGCGAACCGGCGCATGCCGGTCGTCGAGACGTTCGTGCCGACGCTGCACGCGATCGGCGGCGCGGTGAAGGCGGGCGCGGCCGAGCTGGCCGCGAACCCGCGGGCACGCAGCGCGGTGCTCCGCGTCGCCGAGAAGGTGGCCGCATGAGCCTGCGCCTGCTGCTCGTGGTGCTGGTCGCGGCGAACCTCGCCACCGCGATCGCGGTGGTGTACGCGCGCCACCTGCACCGGCAGGCGTTCGCCGAGCTGACCCGGCTCGAGCACGCACGCGACGAGCTGGAGATCGACTTCGGGCGCCTGCAGCTCGAGCAGGCCACCTGGGCGGAGAGCAACCGCATCGACCAGGTCGCGCGCAACCGCCTGGGCATGAAGTTCCCGGAGCCCGGTGAAATCGTGGTGGTGCGCCAATGAGCCCGCGCGCGCAGCGCCGCAAGGCCGCCCCCAAGCCGCGCAACCGCGCGCCCTTCAGCCTGCGCGGCCGGCTCGCGCTGGTGGGCGGCGCGCTCGCGCTGTGCTCGGCCGCGCTGGTCGTGCGCGCGGTGGACCAGCAGCTGTGGGACGACGCGGTCTACCGGCAGCAGGGCGACGCGCGGTTCCTCCGCGAGATCCCTATCCCGACCTCGCGCGGCATGATCACCGACCGCAATGGCGAGCCGCTGGCGGTGTCCTCGCCGGTGGAGTCGGTGTGGGGCAACCCGCAGGAACTGCTGAAGGCGCCCGACCGCCTGCCCGAACTCGCGAAGGCGCTCGGCGTGCCGCACGAGCACCTGCTGCGCCGCCTGGGCCAGCGCGCGGACAAGGAGTTCGTGTACCTCAAGCGACGGATCAATCCCGACGAGGCGCGGGACATCCTGGCGCTGGGCATCCCGGGCGTGGCCACGCAGCGCGAGTTCCGCCGCTTCTACCCGCAGGGCGAGGCGCTGGCGCACGTGCTGGGCTTCACCAACATCGACGACCGCGGGCAGGAGGGTCTGGAGCTCGCGTTCGACGAATGGCTCCGCGGCGAGCCGGGCACCAAGAAGGTCATCCGCGACCGCGAGGGCCGCATCGTCGAGAACGTCGACCTGGTCGAACCGGCGCAGCCGGGCAAGGACCTGGTGCTCACGATCGACCGGCGCATCCAGTACCTCGCGTTCCGCGAGCTGCGGCGCGCGCTGCTCGAGGCCGGCGCGAGCAGCGGCTCGGTCGTCGTCCTCGACGTGCGCAACGGCGAGGTCCTGGCGATGGCCAACCTGCCGAGCTACAACCCCAACGACCTGGAGGGCGGCAACCGCGACGCGCGTCGCAACCGCGCGGTCACCGACGTCGTCGAGCCCGGCTCGACGATGAAGCCCATCACGGTCGCCGCGGCGCTCACGCGCGGGATCGCCGGGCCGGGGACGGTGATCGACACGTCGCCCGGCTACATGGCCAACGGCCGCTACACGATCAACGACTTCCGCAACTACGGCGCGCTGACCGTCACCGGCATCATCACCAAGAGCTCCAACGTCGGCGCGGCCAAGCTCGCGCTCCAGCTCCCCGACGACTACTTCCACGACTTCATCGCCAAGTTCGGCTACGGCGCGAAGCCGGGCAGCGGCTTCCCGGGCGAATCCGCCGGCGTGCTCGCCGAGCCCGCGCAGTGGAGCGGCACCACCAAGGCGACGATGTCCTACGGCTACGGCCTGTCGGCGACCCCGCTGCAGATCGCCGTGGCGTACGCCGCGATCGCCAACGGCGGCCGGTTGCTCACGCCGACCTTCGTCAAGGACCAGCGTGGCGAGGTCGAGCGGATCCTCGACGAGGACGTCGCCGGCGAGGTGCTGGCGATGATGCAGACCGTGGTGGAGCCCGGCGGCAGCGCGCCCGGCGCGGCGATCCTCGGCTACCACGTCGCCGGCAAGACCGGCACCGCGCGCAAGTACAGCCCCGTCGGCGGGTACTCGCGCGAGTACATCTCGCTGTTCGCGGGCATCGTGCCCGTCGAGCACCCGCGCTTCGCGATGGTCGTGGTGATCAACGAGCCGGATGCCAGCAAGGGTTACGGCTACGGCGGCGGCGCGGTCGCCGCGCCCGTGTTCGCCAGCGTCATGTCCGGCACGTTGCGGCTGATGGACGTGCCGCCGGACGACATCGAGACCTGGCTGGCCCAACAGCAAGGGGCGGCCCCGTGAGCCGCGCGACGCCGCTGTCCGACCTGCTGCCCGACGTGGCCGGCGTGCCCGCCGGGCTGGCGGTCACCGGCCTGGTGCAGGACAGCCGCGAGGTCGCGCCGGGCGATGCCTTCGTGGCGATCGCGGGCTTCGGTTCGCACGGCCTGGCGTTCGCCGACCGGGCGCTGGAGGCGGGCGCCGCGGTCGTGCTGTTCGAGCCGCCCGCGCCGGCCGGGATGGCGGTGCCCGCCGGCGCGATCGCCGTGCCCGGGCTGCGCGCGCGCCTGGGCGCGCTCGGCGACCACTTCCATGGCCGCCCGAGCGCGCACATGGACGTCGTCGGCGTGACCGGCACCAACGGCAAGACCTCGACCGTGCAGTTGCTCGCGCAGGCCTGGCACCGCCGCGGCGTGCGGTCCGCCAGCATCGGCACGCTGGGCGCCGGCCTGCACGGCGACGTGCGCGCGACGGGATTCACGACGCCGATGGTGCTGCAGATGCACCGCCTGCTGGCCGGCCTGCGCGACGCGGGCGCGCGCGCGGTCGCGATGGAAGTCAGCTCGCACGCGCTGGACCAGGGGCGCGTGGACGGCGTTCATTTCGACGTCGCGGTGTTCACCAACCTCACGCGCGACCACCTCGATTATCAC
>CAMLHR010000131.1 GCA_946479915.1 uncultured Lysobacter sp. | reverse complement strand
CCCTGCACGACCATCTCGCCCAGGCCGTAGCTGGCGGTGATGAACACCACGTCGCGGAAGCCCGACTCGGTGTCCAGGGTGAACAGCACGCCGGAGGCGCCGACGTCGGAGCGCACCATCAGTTGCACGCCGGCGGACAGGAACACGTCCTCGTGCCTGAAACCGTGGTGCACCCGGTAGGCGATGGCGCGGTCGTTGTACAGGCTGGCGAAGACCTCCTTGACCTTGTGCACGACGTCGTCGGCGCCGGTGACGTTGAGGAAGGTCTCCTGCTGGCCGGCGAAGCTGGCGTCGGGCAGGTCCTCGGCGGTGGCCGAGGAGCGCACCGCGACCGCGACGTCGCGGCCGCCGGCTTCCTCGCACAGGCGCGCGTAGGCCGCGCGGATGTCGCGATCCAGGTCCGGCTGCAGCGGGGCGTCGATGACCCAGCGGCGGATCTCGCCGCCGGCGGCCGCCAGCGCCGGCACGTCCTCGACGTCCAGGCTGCCGAGGCGGTCGTAGATGCGCTGGTGGAGGTCGTTGTGGGCGATGAACGCCTTGAACGCGTCGGCCGTCGTGGCGAACCCGCCGGGGACCGACACGCCCAGCCCGGACAGCTCGCCGATCATCTCCCCGAGCGAGGAATTCTTGCCGCCCACCTGGGCAAGGTCGGTCAGGCGCAGGTCGTGCAGCCACAGGATGTTGGCGGTCAAGACGGGGTCTCCGGGGGGAACCGGGTTATTTTAGGCGAATGACGATCCGACCTGTGTTCTACGTCTCCGACGGCACCGGCATCACGGCCGAGACCATCGGCCACAGCCTCCTCACGCAGTTCGGGCACGTGTCGTTCGCGACCGACCGGATGCCCTTCGTGGACACCCCGGAGAAAGCGCGCCAGGCGGTCGAGGAGATCCGCCGGAGCGGCGAGCTCCACGGCACCCGTCCCATCGTCGTCAGCTCCTGCGTGGACAACGACCTGACCCGCATCCTGGCGAGCAGCGGGGCCCTGATGCTGGACGTGTTCGAGCCCTTCATCGCGCCCCTGGAACTGGAGCTCGGGGCCGCGCGGGAACCCCGGGTCGGGCGCGCGCACGGCATCGCCGACTTCGACACCTACCACCGCCGGATCAACGCGATGAACTACGCGCTGACCCACGACGACGGCATCAGCATGGATTTCGCGGACGCCGACCTCGTGCTGGTCGCCGTCTCCCGCGCGGGCAAGACGCCGACCTGCGTGTACATGGCGCTGCACTACGGCATCCGCGCGGCGAACTACCCGCTCACCGAGGAGGACCTGGAGAGCGAGCGCCTGCCAGCAAAGTTGCGCGCGTACCGGCACAAGCTGTTCGGGCTGACGATCGACCCGGAGCGGCTGCAGCAGATCCGGCAGGAGCGGCGGCCGGATTCGCGCTACGCGCAGCTGGACACGTGCCGCCGCGAAGTCGCCGCGGCCGAGGCGATGCTGGCGCGCGAGGGCGTGCCGGTGCTGAGCACCACGCACGCGTCCATCGAGGAAATTGCCAGCCGGGTGCTCGAGGAACTGGGCATCAACCGCGAGATGTTCTGAGGCGGTCGGCGGCGGCGGAACCTTAACGTTATGCCGGCCGGGCAGGGCGGTCAATCTGCCGCGATGCGCGCCCGGCCTGTAGCATCGATCGCATGACGCAGGCCCTCGCCACCCGCCCGTTGCGTATTCCCCGGCTCAGCCGCCTCGGCTGGCTGATGGGGCTGTACGCCGAGAACCACGGGTTGCTCCAGCGGCTGTTCGCGCCGACGGGCCTGGCGTGCGGGCGGTACGTCTCGTCCGTCGGCGACGGACTGGACCTGCACCTGGAGGTCGTCGCGCACCACGCCTACACCGTGGAGCTGCGCCTGAGTTATGCCCTGGTGGATCCGGTCACCGGCCAGCCTGATCCGTCGGCCCACGTGCGCCTGTACCGCGATGCGCGCCAGGCCGAAGCGACGCACTGCTACGTCGGGCGCCGCTGGCAGGACGTGATCGGCCTGTACCCGCCGCCGGCGGCGATCATGGACCACCGCCTGCAGATGAACACGTTCCTCGGGAAGTGGCTCGGCTACCTCGGCGAGCGCGGGCACGGACGGCACTCGCTGCAGCCCGCCGGGGACGTCCTCGAAGCCGCCAACACTGCTTGACGCCCTCCGGGGCACTCCCTAGAATTCCCGTTTTCCAGCGCGTGGGGCCATAGCTCAGCTGGGAGAGCGCTACAATGGCATTGTAGAGGTCGCCGGTTCGATCCCGGCTGGCTCCACCAGGAAGCAGGACAAGGCCCGCGGATTCATTCGATCCCCGGGTATTTTTTTCGCCTCGTCCCCATCGTCTAGAGGCCTAGGACACAACCCTTTCACGGTTGCGACCGGGGTTCGAATCCCCGTGGGGACGCCAGCGACGAGACGACGGAACCCGCGCAGCGATGCGCGGGATTTTTTTTGCGTCCTGTCAGCGGCCGTGGCGGGCGAAGACCTCGTGGCCGTCGTCCGTCACCAGCAGCACGTCGTACGGCTGCGCCCGCCCGCCAGGCACTTCCATGCCCGGCGACCCCAGCGGCATGCCGGGCGCGGTGAGGCCGCGTGCGTCGGGACGTCCGGCGAGCAGGCGCTTCACGTCGTCCGCGGGCACGTGGCCCTCGATGAAGTAGCCGGCGACCTCGGCGGTGTGGCACGAGCCCATCCCGGGCGGGACGCCCACGCGTTCCTTCACCTGCCGCATGTCGACCGTATCGCGGACTTCGACGGTGAAGCCCGCCTCGCGCATGTGCTCGACCCACAGGTGGCAGCAGCCGCAGCTCGCGTTCTTGTGCACGAGCACGGTGGTCGCGGCGGCGGCGGGGACGGCGTAGGCCAGGCAGGCGGCCAGCAGGAAGCGACGGAACATGGTGCGACTCCTCCGGTCAGAACCAGGTGCGGAAACCCGCGACGACGCGAGTGTCCTCGATTTCCCCGCCGGCTGCCCGGCGCAGGTCCGCGGTAGCGCCATGCGCCCGTTCCCATGCCACGCCGATGTAGGGCGCCACCTTGCGGGTGAATTCGTAGCGGAGCCGCAGGCCCGCTTCGGTCGTGGACAGGCCGGCGCCGATGGCGCGCGCGCCATCCTCGTTTCCGTGGATCTCGATTTCGCCGAGCCACTGGAGGATGAGCCGGTTGGTGAGCAGCGTCTCGTACTCGGCTTCCAGGACGGCGGATGCGCGCCCGTGCCCGCCGATGTACGCGGTCGCCGCGACTTCGAACTTGAGGGGTGCCATGCCGATCACCCCGATGGCGGCGGACGTGCGCGATGGTCCGTCCCCGAATTCGTGGCGCACGCCCACCACGCCGTCCCACCAGCGCGCGATGGCTCGGCCGTAGAAGAGTTCGATGTCCGCGGACTCGACGTCGAAGTCGACGGCTTCGCCTTCGCCGCGGAACCACAAGCGGTCCAGGTCCGTGCCGACCCACCCGAGCGTTTCCCAGGCGAGGGGATCGCCGGCGGCGTCGTCGTCCCACGTTTCCAGCCGGTCGACCAGGAAGAAGCCGTGGACGCTGGTGTCGTGGACCGCGTGGCCGGCGACGTCCGGGAAGGCCGCCGCGCGATCGGCGGCCGTCACCGCGGGAATGGGTTCGCGGGGGGCACGTGCCTCCCGCGCGGGCATCACATGGCCTGCGTGCGGGTCGGGGGGCGGTGCCGGCATGGCGTGGCCCGCGTGCGGATCCTCCGCCTCGGGCACCGCATGCCCTTCGTGCTGCGCGAGGGCAGGGGCCGCACAGGCGAGCAGCAGGGCGGGCAGCAGCGCATGCGCCTTCATTCGCGCACCTGCACTTCCCGGAACATGCCGGCTTCCATGTGGTACAGCAGGTGGCAGTGGTAGGCCCAGCGGCCGAGGGCGTCGGCGCGCACGCGGTAGCTGCGCTTCGAGCCGGGCGGCATGTCCACGGTGTGCTTGCGGACGAGGAAGTTGCCGTCCGCGTCCTCCAGGTCGCTCCACATCCCGTGCAGGTGGATCGGGTGGGTCATCATCGTGTCGTTGACCAGCACGATGCGCAGGCGCTCGCCGTAGTTGAAGCGCAACGGCTCGGCGTCGGAGAACTTCATGCCGTCGAACGACCAGGCGAAGCGCTCCATGTGACCGGTGAGGTGCAACTCGATGGTGCGGCCCGGCTCGCGGCCGTCGGGATCGTCGAAGGTGCTGTGCAGGTCCGCGTAGGACAGCACGCGACGCCCGTTGTCGCGCAGGCCGATGCCCGGATCGTCGAGCTTCGGCACCGGCATCATCGTCTGCATGTCCACGAGCGGATTGCCGGTTTCGCTCGCGGGGTGCTGCTGCATGGCGCCGGTGCCGTGGTCCATGCCGCCCATCGCGCCCATGGTGGACATGTCGTGGCCGGCGTGGTCCATCGCCGGGGCAGGGGAGGCGTGGCCACCATGACCGCCATGTCCCATGTCGTCCATCGTCAGGATCGGCCGCGGATCCACCGGCGGCACCGGCGCGCGCAGGCCTTCGCGCACGGCCAGCGTGCCCGCGACGAACCCGGTGCGGCCCAGGTCCTGCGCGAAGACGGTGAACGCGTCCTGGCCGGTCGGCTCGACGATCACGTCGAAGGTTTCGGCGGTAGCGATGCGCAGCTCGTCCACGGTGACCGGATGCACGTACTGGCCGTCGGCCGCGACCACCGGCATCTTCTGGCCGGGAATGCGCACGTCGAATTGGGACAACGACGAGCCGTTGATCAGGCGCAGGCGCACCT
>CAMLHR010000130.1 GCA_946479915.1 uncultured Lysobacter sp. | reverse complement strand
TGGACCTCAAGCCCGCCGACGGCATGCGCTGGATGAAGAAGGACATGGGCGGTGCGGCGCATGCCGTGGCACTCGCCGAATTGGTGATGGCCCGCCGGCTGCCGGTCCGGCTCACCCTGCTGGTGCCCGCCGTCGAGAACGCGATCGGCCCGGAGGCGTTCCGTCCCGGCGAGGTGATCGCCACGCGCACTGGCGTCAACGTGGAGATCGACAACACGGACGCCGAGGGCCGCGTGGTCCTCGGCGACGCGCTGGCGTTTGCCGCCGAGGGCAAGCCGGACCTGCTGCTGGACTTCGCCACGCTCACCGGCGCCGCACGCATCGCGCTGGGACCGGAGCTGCCCGCGCTGTACAGCAACGACGAGGACGTCGCGCGGCAGTGGCTGGAGGCCGGGATCGCGGTGCGCGATCCGCTGTGGCGCATGCCGCTGTGGCGGCCCTACCTGCGCTACCTCACCAGCCACATCGCGGACATCGCCAATTCGGGGCCGTCGAAGATGGCCGGCAGCATTTCCGCCGCCCTGTACCTCGAGCGCTTCGTGCCCGCCGACCAGGCCTGGGCACACGTTGACGGCTACGCGTGGAACGACCACGACCGCCCGGGACGTCCCGCCGGTGGCGAGGCGCAAGGCCTGCGCGCGGCGTTCGCGATGCTGCAGGCGCGGTTCGCCGCCTAGCCCGCGGCGACGGCGACCGGGGCCCGGCGCAGCGCGCGCCAGCGGGTTTCCAGCACGACGATCGTCCCCAGGTAGACCGCGACGATCACCAGCGGCACCGCCACGAAACGCGCCTCCGGGAACACGTACCACGCCGCCACCACCAGCAGCGTGCGCACCACCGCGTGCGCGATGCCGATCCAGTGGCGGACCAGCCACGACAGTGGCAGCCACATCATCCCGCTCAGGATGCCGACCGACAGGGGGAGCGAGGTCGGCTCGACCATGAAGAACGGGATCGCGATGCCGTAGGCCAGCAGCGCCATGGCGACGGTCGAGAAGAACAGCGCGTCAAAGGCATTGCGCGGGCGGTCCTTCGCCAGGAAGTGCTCGCCGGTGAAGCGCGACAGGAACATGCCGAGGTAGGCGATGGCACCCGTGGCGATGAACAGCGCCAGGGCGGCCTGCCCGAGGGGGAGCACGGCGCCGCAGGCGGCGACGGCCGACCAGGCGATCGTGCCGGCGAGCGGCATGGCGAGGAAGCGCCGGGCGGCGAAGTCCGCCCGCTGGGCGTCGAGGGTGGAGGGCAGGTTGGCTGGCATGGCATGGGTTCCGGGGGTTGACATGCTCTATTTTGCAGAGTACTTTGCAGCCGTCAACCCCGGAGGCCTCGGCCATGACCCACGCAGACCAGATCAAGCAGGACCTCGACTACGTCGCCAGCGCCGTCCGCCGGCAGGACCGGTGCACGGGCGTCCCGGCGATCTATTTCCTCTGGACGGGCATCGTGCTCGTCGGCTTCGCCCTGCCAGACGACGCACCGCAGTACGCGGGCGCCTTCTGGTTCGTCTCCGGCATCGGCGGCGGCCTGCTGAGCTGGTGGCTGGGCGAGCGCGACGCCCGGCGCATGGGCGTCAACGACGTCGCGCTCGGCCGCCGCTACGGCCTGCACTGGACCCTCGCCGGCGTCGGCTTCCTGCTCTCCGCGCTGCCGATGATCGTCGGCCGCGCCGAAGCCGGCACCGGCGCCTCCAGCTTCCTGCTCGTCGCGGGCCTGGTGTACGCGCTGGCCGGCGTGCACCTGGAGCGGCCGCTGCTGTGGAGCGGGCTGCTGATGCTCGCCGGCTACGCGGTGCTGGTGCTGTTCGCCCCGCCCTACACCTGGACCATCACGGGCATCGTCATCGCGGTGGCGCTCGCCTGGTCGGGCCTGGCCGCCATGCGCACGCGCGCCAGGGACGGTGCGTGATGGAGGCGCTCGACGGCCTCGATCCCGTGCTCGAGCATCGCTCGCGGCTGGCGATCGGCGTCCTGCTGGCCCGCAACGGCGAGATCAGCTTCTCGCGGTTCAAGCAGCAACTCGACCTCACCGACGGCAACCTCGGCGCGCAGCTGCGCAAGCTCGAGGACGCCGGCTACCTGGCCTTGCGGCGGGACTTCGTCGAGCGCAAGCCGGTGACCTGGTACTCGCTCACGACCGAGGGCCGCAAGGCCCTCAAGCGCCACCTGCGCGCACTGCAGGACGTCATCGACCTTGGAGGCAACGCATGACCCCGTTCCGTATCGCCTTCGCGCTCGCCGCCTGCCTGGCGGCGGTGTCGCCGGCCCTGGCCCAGCAACCCGATGCCACCGAGCGCATCGGCCCGTTCCTCGACGGCGCCGTCAGGCTGGTCGAGGGACGCAGCTACAAGCCGGACGGCAGCCTGGCCTTCTCGGACCGCGGCACCACCCGCTACATCACGGTGTTCGAGGACGGCGTGTGGCGCGAGGTCGGCGAGCGGATCGTCGCGGGCCAGCCGCCCGCGCGCTTCATCGAGCTCGAGTTGCGGCGGGTGGGCGACAGCACCTGGCCGGCCGCCGGGGCGGTCGGGCCGGAATGAGGCGCCGGATGACGATCGTCAGGTTGGCGGCGCATCCGGCAGCCGTCACACTGGCGGCCCGTCGCCGTCCCTGTTGCCGATGACCGACACCCGCGACCTGCTCAAGGAACTGCGCATCGACCGGACCGCGGCCCCGCCACGCGACGGGGTCCCGCGCGCGGCCTGGATCGCGGGCGGCATCGCCGTCGCCCTCCTCGTGCTGCTGCTCGCCGGCTGGCTGTTCCTGCGCGACGACGCGACGGAGGTCCGCACCGCGCAGGCGGTCGCGATCGGAGGCAGCGGCGGCGCCGCCGCCTCGGTGCTCGACGCGACCGGCTACGTCGTCGCGCGGCGCATGGCGACGGTCTCGGCCAAGGTCACCGGCAAGGTGCGCGAGGTGCTGATCGAGGAAGGCCAGCAGGTCGAGGCCGGCCAGGTGATGGCCACGCTCGACCCGGTGGACGCCATCGCCGGCCGCGAACTCGCCGCCGCCCAGGTGGCGGCCGCGCGCAGCCAGGTCGCCGGCGCGGAGGCGCGCTTCGAGGAAGCGGCCGCGAACGCGACCCGCCTTCGCGGGCTCGTGGACCAGCAGCTGGTGTCGCGCGCGCAATACGACCAGGCGGTGGCCGAACGCGACGCGCTCCGCGCGCAGCTGGTGACCGCGCGCCGCAACGTCGACGTCGCCGCCGACCAGCTGGCGATCGCAGAGAACAGCGTGGACAACACGGTGGTGCGCGCGCCGTTCGCGGGCGTGGTGATCGCCAAGGCCGCGCAACCGGGGGAGATGATCTCGCCGCTGTCGGCCGGCGGCGGGTACACCCGCACCGGCATCGGGACGATCGTGGACATGGAGTCGCTCGAGGTCGAGGTGGACGTCGGCGAGGCGTACATCAAGCGCGTCGAACCGGGCATGCCGGTGGTGGCCACGCTCAACGCCTACCCGGACTGGAAGATCCCGGCGGAGGTGATCGCGATCATCCCCGCGGCCGACCGCGGCAAGGCGACGGTCAAGGTGCGCATCGCGCTGAAGGAGCGCGACGCGCGCATCGTGCCGGACATGGGCGTGCGCGTGAGCTTCCTGGAGGAGGCGCCGCCAGCCGGCGAGGACGCACCGCCACCGGGCGCGCTCGTGCCCGCCGCGGCGATCGCCACGCGCGACGGGACCGACGTGGTGTTCGTGGTGCAGGACCTGGCGGACGGCGAAGGCACCGTCGCGGTGCGCGCCGTCGAGGTCGGGCGCCAGCTCGGCGACGACCGCGAGGTGACGTCAGGCCTGGTGGGCGGGGAGACCGTCGTGGTCGATCCGCCGGAGGACCTGGTCGACGGGGATGCCGTCCGCGTCGCGAACGAAAGGGAATGACGGAGGGGAACTGACATGGCACTGGTTTCGATTCGCGACCTGCACAAGACCTACCAGCGCGGCCCAGAGAAGGTCGACGTGCTGCACGGCATCGACCTGGACATCGCCGAGGGCGACTTCGTCGCGCTCATGGGGCCGTCCGGCTCGGGCAAGACGACGCTGCTCAACCTGATCGGCGGGCTCGACACGCCCAGCGCCGGCACCATCGAGGTCTCCGGCCAGCGCATCGACCAGCTGCGCGCCGGCCAGCTCGCGCACTGGCGCAGCCAGCACGTCGGGTTCGTGTTCCAGTTCTACAACCTGATGCCGAACCTGACGGCGCAGCGCAACGTGGAGCTGCCCCTGCTGCTGACCAACCTGGGCAGCGCGCAGCGCCGGCGCAACGCGGAAATCGCGCTGCAGCTCGTCGGCCTGCAGGACCGCGGCAAGCACCGGCCGGCGGAACTGTCGGGCGGCCAGCAGCAGCGCGTGGCGATCGCGCGGGCCATCGTATCGGACCCGACCCTGCTGATCTGCGACGAGCCCACGGGCGACCTGGACCGCCAGTCGGCCGAGGAGATCCTGACGCTGCTGCAGGTGCTCAACCGCGAACACGGCAAGACCATCGTGATGGTCACCCACGACCCCAAGGCGGCCGAGTACGCCAGCCACACCCTGCACCTCGACAAGGGCACCCTCGTCGAGCAGGCGGCCCGCGCGGCCTGAGGAGGCTGGCATGAAGTACCTGCACCTGGTGTGGTCCGCGCTGTTCCGCAGCCGCACGCGCACGCTCCTCACGCTGCTGTCGGTCGTCACCGCGTTCCTGCTGTTCGGACTGCTGGACTCGGTGCGGGTGGCGTTCAACGCCAGC
>CAMLHR010000129.1 GCA_946479915.1 uncultured Lysobacter sp. | reverse complement strand
AGGTCCACGGCGCCGCGCAGGCCGACGGCGTGCAGCTTCAGCAGCACCAGGCGGCGCAGCACCGCTTCCGGCAGCGAGGTGTGCGCGCGCAGCGGCAGCGCGATGTTCTCGCCCGCCGTCAGGTCGGTCAGCAGGCCGTTGCCCTGCAGCAGCACGCCGATCTGCTTGCGGGCCTCGAGCAGCGCGCGGCGCTGGCGCGGCAACGGCCGGCCGAACACCTCGACCGTCCCGGCCGCCGGCTCGAGCTCGCCGGTCAGCGCCGCCAGCAGCGTGGACTTGCCGCTGCCCGACGGGCCCAGCACCGCGGTCACGCTGCCCCGCGGCACGGACAGGTCGATATCGCGCAGCACGGCACGCCCACCCCGGTCGAGGCGGACGCCGGACAACTGGACGATGGGTCCCGGTTCGGTCATGGAGGGCTGGTGGCGAAGGGGCGCACGCGACCGCGCAGAATGACAAACCACGGCTGAACCGTGGTTGTCGTCGCTGCCTATTGTCGGACATCCGGGCGCCTCATGCGGGCGCCCTGCGGGCACCCGTGGAACGCCTCGCGCGCCGGGGCGTTACTCGCCCAGGAAGCCGATCCGCGCCACGCCCGCCGTGCGGGCCTCGGCCAGGACCCGGGCGACCGCGCCGTAATCGGCGTCCGGGCTGGCATCCACCAGCAGCTGGGGCTGTTCGGCCACGGGCGCGTTGCCGATGGCCTCCATGGCGGCCGCGATGCCGCCGAGGGAGTCCGGCGCGCCGTTCCAGGCCAGGTCGCCCGACGCGGCGATGCGGACGGTGACGAATTCCGTCGGTGGCTGGGCGTCCGGATTCGGGTGCGGCAGGTCGAGGTCGATGCTGCGGGTCACGGTGGGCGCGGCGAGCATGAAGATCACGAGCATCACGAGCATCACGTCCACCAGCGGGGTGATGTTGATCTCCGCGAGGGCACGATCGGACGGGGCCAGTGTCGCCATGATGCGATCCTCCGCTTTGCCGATGTCGCCCCTACCCTGCGCCGGACGGGGGCGACGGACAAGCAAAAAAAAGACGCCGCCCGATGGGCGGCGTCGAAGACTCGGTAAGCGGTGTTGCGGTCTTGCGGTGTCGCTTTGTCAGTCGGGCTGGACGAAGCCGATCTTGACCATCTGCGCGTTCTTGGCGGAAGCCAGCACCTTGGCGAGCACGCCGTAGTCCGCGTTCGGGTCCGGGTCGATCTCGAGCTGCGGCTGGTTGGTCGGGTCCTGTGCGACCACGGCCTCCATCTGCTGCTCGAGGTTGGCGACCGGCATCGGGTTGCCGTTCCAGTACACCTGCCCCGACGCGTCGATCCGGAGGCTGATGGGCTCCTTCGGTTCGCTCGGCGGCGGCGGCGTGGCGCTGCGCTGCGGCAGGTCGATCTCGATCGGGTACTGCAGCTCGGGCGCCGTCACCATGAAGATGATGAGGAGCACGAGCATCACGTCGACCAGCGGGGTGACGTTGATCTCGGACAGCGGGCCGCTGCCGGCGTTGCTGCTGAATGCCATGACAGTTGCTCCGTCAGCGCTCGGGGTGGGCGATGAAGCCGACCTTGCGCATGCCCTGGGCCTGCGCGATCCGCACTACATCGGCGATCACCCGGTACTTGGTGGTCTGGTCGCCGCGCACCTGCAGGGCAGGCTGCGGCGTCTTCTGCGCTTCGACGGACAGCCGGCTCTCCAGGAGCGCCGGCGTGACCGGCTGGTCGTTCCAGTACAGGTTGCCCGCGTCGGTGACGGTCACGGTGATCGGCGGGATGTTCGCCGGATCCTCCTGCTCGTCGAGGTTGGCGCGGGGGAGCTCGACCTCCACCTTGTGGGACATCAGCGGCGCCGTGATCATGAAGATGATCAGCAGGACCAGCATCACGTCCACGAGGGGCGTGACGTTGATCGAGGCCATGGGGCCGCCGTCGCTATCGGTACTGAAGGCCATTGCCGAACTCCGTACTGTCTTTTATCAGCGCTTGACCGGGATCTCGCCCACGCGGGCACCGGTGGCGAAGAAGTCGTGCAGGTCGTGCGCGAAGGTGTCGAACTTGTTGTTCGTCACGCGGTTGAGGCGCACGTAGAAGTTGTAGCCGAGCACCGCCGGGATGGCGACGAACAGACCGATGGCGGTCATGATCAGCGCCTCGCCGACCGGGCCGGCCACCGCGCCGATGTCCGCCTGGCCGGAAGCGCCGATGCGGATCAGGGCGTGGTAGATGCCCCACACGGTGCCGAGCAGGCCGACGAACGGCGCGGTCGAACCGACGGTGGCGAGCACGGTCAGGCCGTTCTCGAGGCTCATCGACTCGCGGGTGACGGCCTGGCGCAGGGCGCGGTCGACGAACTCGGAGCGGTTCAGCGACTCGACCAGGCGCGAGCCCTCGTGGCGCTGGTGGTGCGCGGCGGCCTGCGCGGCGTCGAGCGCGATCTTGGAGAACGGCTCGGACTTCGGCTGCTCTTCCATGTAGCGGATCGCGTCCTGCGCGTTCGGGGTCTCCCAGAACGTGCTGACGATGCGGTCGGCGCGGCCGCGCAGGCGCATGTTCTTGATGAAGTTGACGACGATCCAGTAGATCGACATCACCGACATGATGGCCAGGGTGATGAGCACGGCCCAGCCGATGAAGTCCAGGTTCTGGACCATGTCGGCAAAGCCCATCTGCTGGAGCGCCGCGGCGTTGTTGCCGGCTCCGGCGGGGGCGGTGGTGGTTTCCTGCAGCATGACGCTTACCTTTGAGAGTCGTGGAAGGAGTTTTTCTAGCTAGACGCGGGTTGCAACAATCGCCAGGCGGGTCCGGTGCGGAACCGCCTGGCGCGAATCAGTTGAGCGTGAAGTCGACCGGCACGCGGACCGTGCTGGGGACCGGGCGGCCGTTCTCGATGGCCGGGTTGAACTTCCAGCGACGCGCGGCGCGCACCGCGTTGCGGTCCATGTCGCGGTTGCGGCTGGAGCGCTCGACCTCGATGTCCAGGACGTTGCCCTGGGCGTCGATGTGGATGAGCAGCACCACCGTGCCCTCGATGCCGGCACGCAACGCCTCGCGCGGGTACTCCGGCGGGTTGTTGGCGCGCGACGACGGATCGACGCTGGAACCGATGTTGGTGACCGGGGCCGGCGGCGACGGCGGGGCCGGCGGCGGCGCGGGCGTGTCCACCGGCGACGGCTCGTCGAACACGACCGGCGGCGGATCCGGCGGCGGCGGGATCGGCGTCGGGCGCGGCGGCTGCAGCTGCCGGATCTCGCGCGGCTTGGGCGGCTCGGGCGGCGGCGGCGGCGGCGGGGGCGGCGGCGGCGGCGGGCGGATGAAGTTCACCAGGGTGACTTCTTCCTTGTCCGCCTCGGGCGGCGGCGGCGCGATCGGCGCCAGCAGGACCAGCAGGGCCGCGACGTGCACCGCGATCGCGAAGGCAAGGCCCGCGATGCGGGCCCAGTTCAGACCTTCAAGGTCGTTGTGCTTGTCGGGGTTCGGCAAGTTTTCCGTCATGCGCGGGGGGCTCGGTCTGGAAGCCGGGCGCCACGGCGCCGCGGGTCATTTCATCTGGCCTTGACGGCCACGGGAACCTCCAAGCTTATACCAATCCCGCCGGCCTGCACCATGCCGCCGGCGGGGTTGGAAGCTGGATTCGGGAACGCGTTCTCGCTCGTCCCGGCTCAGGGAAGCGCGAGGATCTTGCGTGCATCCTCGGGGTTGCCCAGGCCCTTCGCCAGCGCCTGCTGCGCGGCCTCCTTGGCCTCCGGAATCCGGTCCGCCTGCCACAGCACGCGCGCGAGGTTGAGGTAGGTCTCGCCGTCCTCGTCGAGCGGCGCCGCCTTGCGGTAGGCCTCGATCGCCTTCGCGTCCTGCTTGGAGAAGTAGTACGACTGGGCGAGCGCGACGTACGCCTCGTAGTTCGGCTGCAGGATGCCCTTGGCCAGGCCTTCCTCGATCACCGCGATGGCCTCGGCCTCGCGACCGTCCATGTTGAGGTAGGTCGCGTAGAGCTGGCGGTACTCGTCCGGCTCGGTGAGCTGGCCGGAGGTGCGGATCCGCTCGAGCACCTCGGCGGCGCGATCCATCTGGTCGTTCTGCAGGTAGACCGACGCGAGGTTGAGCTGCGAGCGCTTGTCCGCCGGCGACGCGGCGGCCAGCTCCTCGGCGATGCGGGTCGCCTCCTCGGGACGGTCGAGCTCGAGGTAGATGCCCATCAGCAGCTGCGTCCAGGTCGGCTGCGGCTCGGCGGACGCGTCGATCGCCGCCTTCGTGGCCACCGCCGCTTCCTCGTAGCGCCCGAGGTTGTACAGCGTGTTGCCCTTGAGGATCAGGTACTGGGCGTCGGTCGACTTCGTCTCGGCGAGGAAGCGGTCGAGCAGCGCAAGGCCGGCGTCCTCCTGGCCCTCCTGGATCATCATCTGCGCCAGCATGACCATCGCGCCGTAGTGCGCGTTGTTGTCCAGGGCGTTGGCGTCGATGGCCTGCTGGAGCAGCGCCATCGCCTGGTCGATGTCGTCCATGTCGTACGCGGCGTGCGCGCCGATCTGGGCGGCGAGCGCGCGGTCGTACGCCTCGGCGTCGGCGTCGGCCAGCACCTCGGCCGAGAGCGCGCGGGCCTCGGCGAACTCGTCGCCGTTGTACGCCTCGATCATGCTGTTGAGCTTCTTGCGCATGCCGCGGGACGCTTCGGTCTCGGGCTCCTCGCGCGTGGCCTGCGGGAAGCGCGCGGCTTCCTCGACCTGGTCCTTGCCGCGGGCCTGTTCTTCC
>CAMLHR010000128.1 GCA_946479915.1 uncultured Lysobacter sp. | reverse complement strand
CCGCTGTTCGCGGTAGACATCGCCACGGGCGCGGTCACCGAACTCGTCGGCGACGGCAACGTCGGCTCCGTGCAGGTGGCCGGTCCCACGCTTGCGTTCACCCGCAACAGCTTCACGTCGGGCGATGTCGTGTACGTCTCCGACGCCGACGGCGAACCGCTGCGCGCGATCACGCCGACCGCGGGCGAGATGTTGCCCGACGTGCGATTCGCCGGGTTCGAGCAGTTCTCCTTCGAGGGCTGGAACGGCGAGACCGTGCACGGCTACGTGGTCAAGCCGTGGAACTACGAGGAAGGAAGGCAGTACCCGGTCGCGTTCCTGATCCACGGCGGCCCGCAGGGCAGCTTCGGCAACGGCTGGAGCTACCGCTGGAACCCGCAGACGTACGCGGGGCAGGGCTACGCGGTGGTGATGATCGACTTCCACGGCTCGGTCGGCTACGGCCAGGACTTCACCGATGCCATCACCGGGCACTGGGGCACGCGGCCGCTCGAGGACCTGCGGAAGGGCTGGGCGGCCGCGCAGGACAGGTACACGTTCCTCGACGGCGCGAATGCCTGTGCGCTGGGCGCCAGCTACGGCGGCTACATGGTCAACTGGATCGCCGGCAACTGGCACACGCCCGCGTCCGGGCAGTGGAAGTGCCTGGTCAACCACGACGGCATCCTCGACACCCGCATGATGGGCTACGCGACCGAGGAGCTGTGGTTCACCGAATGGGAGAACCTGGGCACGGCGTACGACGTGCCTGCGAACTACGAGCGCTTCAACCCGATCAACCACGTCGCCGAGTGGCGCGTGCCGATGCTCGTCGTCCACGGCCAGCTCGACTACCGCATCCCGGTCTCGCAGGGACTGGCCACGTTCACGGCGCTGCAGCGCCAGGGCATCGAGTCGAAGTTCCTGTACTTCCCGGACGAGAACCACTGGGTGCTCAAGCCGCACAACAGCCTGCTGTGGCATGACACGGTCAACGCCTGGCTGCGCGACCACCTCCGGCCGGCGGCGGCGGAATGAGCCTGCCCGTGGCGGCCGGGCCGCTCATCACCAACGATGCTGTCGTCCTGGGACTGCTCGCCGCGATCCTCGGCCTGGTCTTCTGGACCGGGTCGCGACCGGGCTGGCAGAAGTTCTACGCGGTCGTGCCGGCGATCCTGCTCTGCTACCTGTTGCCGGCGATCCTCAACAGCGTCGGGCTGATCGACGGCGCCGCGTCCGGGCTCTACCCGATGGCGCGGGACTACCTGTTGCCGGCCGCGCTGGTCCTGTTCTGCGTCGCGATGGACATCGGCGCGATCGTCCGCCTGGGCCCGAAGGCCCTCGCCATGTTCCTGGTCGGCACCATCGGCGTGATGCTCGGCGGCATCGTCGCGTTCGTTGTGATGGGGGCGATCCACCCGCCCGCGGTCGCGGGCGAGACCTGGCGCGGCATGACCACCATCGCCGGCAGCTGGATCGGCGGCGGCGCCAACCAGGCGGCGATGAAGGAGGTCTTCGAGGTCGACGCGAACCTGTTCGGGCAGTTCGTGGCCGTGGACGTCATCGTCGCCTACTTCTGGATGGCGATCCTGCTGTTCCTCGCCCCCCGCGCGGCGAAGTTCGACCGCTGGACCGGCGCCGACACCACGGCGATCGAGGACCTGAAGCAACGCATCGCCGGCTACCAGGCCGAGCACGCACGGGTGTCGACGACGACGGACCTGATGCTCATATTCGCGCTCGCCATCGGGCTGACGGGGCTGTCGCACTTCCTGGCCGACCTCATCGTGCCGTGGATCCAGTCGATGCCAACGGAATGGCGCCTGCAGGACTACAGCCTGGATTCGCGCTTCTTCTGGATCGTGGTGCTGGCCACCACCTTCGGTGTCCTGGTGAGCTTCACCCGTGCGCGGCAGCTCGAAGGCGTGGGCGCCTCGTCCGTGGGTTCGGTGTTCCTCTACATCCTGATCGCGACGATCGGCATGCAGATGGACCTGGGCACGCTCGCCGACCGTCCGGCCCTGCTGCTGCTCGGCATCATCTGGATCACGGTGCACGCCGTGCTGATGCTGGTGGTGGCCAAGCTGATCCGCGCGCCGTTGTTCTTCCTGGCCGTCGGATCGCAGGCGAACATCGGTGGCGCCGCGTCGGCGCCGGTGGTCGCCACGGCGTTCCATCCCGCGCTCGCGCCCGTGGGTGTGCTGCTCTCGGTGCTCGGCTACGCGCTCGGGACCTACTGCGCCTACCTCACCGGACTCGTGCTGCAGGGCCTGGCCGCCTGACGGACGGGCCGACCCTTCAGAGCCAGCGCACCTTCTTGAGGTACGCGTACAGGCCGCCGGTGATCGCCACGACGCCGGCGACCAGGATCGGATAACTCCAGCGACCATGCAGTTCCGGCATGTGGTCGAAGTTCATGCCGTACCAGCTGGCGATCAGCGTCGGCGCCGCCAGCAGCGCGGCCCAGCCGGCCAGGCGCTTGACCACCTCGCCCTGCGCGATCGTCGCCAGCGACAGGTTCACCGTCATCGCTGCGGTCAGCGTCTCGCGCAGGGTGTCGGTCGCCTCGTTGACCCGCACCGCGTGGTCGAGCACGTCGCGGAAGTACAGCCGGACCTCGTCCGGCACGAGCGTCCCGTGCATGCGGGTGAGCTGCGCCAGGATGTCCTGCAGCGGCGCGACGGCGAGCCTGAGCTGCGTCAGCTCCCGCTTGAATTCGTAGAGCCGGATGATGGTGTCGCGCTGGAAGTCCCTGGCGAACACCTGGTGTTCCAGCGCGTCCAGGGAATCGCTGAACTCGGTGACGATCGGCAGGTAGTTGTCGACCACGTAGTCCACGACGGCGTAGAGCCCGTAGGCCGGGCCCAGCGACAGCAGGTCCGGCTCGCGCTCGCAACGCTCGCGCACGTGCGCGTAGGAGAGCGAGAAGCCGTGCCGGATGGTCAGCAGGTAGCGCGGTCCGAGGAACGCATGCGTCTCGCCGAAACGGATGTGCTCGTCCACGACCTGGGCGGTCTGCATGACGACGAACAGCGAATCGCCGTAGCTCTCGATCTTCGGCCGCTGGTGGGCGTGCTGCGCATCCTCGACCGCGAGGTCGTGCAGGCAGAACTCCTCCTGCAGCTTGTCGAGCAGGCTGTCCGGCGGCTCGTAGAGGCCGACCCACACGAAGCTGCCGTCGTCCCGGTCGAGGACGTCGCTGATCGCGTCCAGCGTGATGTCGCGGCGCCGCCCTTCGCGGTCGTAGGCCGCGCAGTTGACGACGCCTGCGGGATGCGGGTCCATGGACCGCATCCTACTTCCGCAGGGCCAGCCAGAGCGCGGCGTGGACCGGCAGCAGCAGCGCGATCCAGCGCAGGTTCGCCTGGTCGTGCGGCAGCAGGTGCAGCAGCAACGCCAGCAGCGGCGCGACGGCGATGGCGAGCAGGACCGGCGGGAACCAGCGGCCCGGCGGCCTGCCCCGGGCGATGCGCCAGCCGCCGGGGATCGCCAGCGCGCACAGCGGCCCGTACACGAGCAGGTTGTGGTTCTGCCACCCGGCCCAGTGCGCGGTGCAGCACCAGAGGAAGGCCATGAGCAGCCCGAGCAGCACGCAGAGCGCCCAGAACGGCAGCGCGGCCGCGGCCAGCACGCGGCGATGCCGGCGTCCGGTCGCGACGATCGCCACGCCGAGCAGCAGGCCGGCGAGGGCGTAGGGCCACCAGGGCCGCGCCGCCACGGGCGGTTCGGGCGCGAGGCGGTGCGGCAGGAGCACCTGTTCGGACCGCACCAGCGGTCGCCCGTCCGCCAGCCGGATGCCGCGCAGGCTGTCCGCCAGCCGCATCGGCACGAATGCCTCCTGCCACGGCGTCAGCGGGACGTCCGCCCTCGGGCCGAGGCCGAGGTCGAAGCCCAGCCACATCCAGCCGGCCGGCGAGGCCAGGCGCACGGCCTCGCTGCGCCAGGTGTGCGGGCCGGGCGCCGCCTGTTCGTGCAGTCGCGCGTGCAGCAGCCCGCCCAGTGCCTCGTCCAGCGCGTCGCGCACCCGCGTGGAGCAGTTGTCCGTGAAGTAGTCGTACGAGTAGCGCGCGTTCCGCGGCAGCGCGTTCACCGCCAGCGCGTCCGCGAGCGCGCGGGCGCGTTCCGGCGGCAGGTCCAGCCACTGGATGGAGACGCCCCGCCCGGTGTCCCGGTAGTAGGCGAGGTCCTGCTCGAACGGCAGCGTGGCCAGCATGTACTGCATGTCGCCCTGCACGAAGCGGCCGACGAAGCCTTCCTCGGACAGGTCGAAGAATCCGAAGTTGTACGACCGCGGCACGTCGAGCGCGGGATCGTCCACCACGATCGCGTTGTGGCCGAAGCGCTCCCAGAAGATCTCGCCCGGCTGCATCGTCGCGACGCCGATGCGCAGCTCCTGCGCCGCCGCCACCGACGAGAAAAGCATCAACAGCAGGAACAGCGTGGACTCAACCCTCCCCATGCACGCTCACATGCAACGCGTGCAGCCGCCGCGCGTCCGCACGCGCGACGCGGAAGCTGAAGCGGCCGAGCGTGAGCTCCTCGCCGGCCTCGGGCAGGTGCCCGATCGCGGCGGTGACCAGCCCGCCGATGGTGTCGTACTCGTCGTCGTCGAAGTCCGCGCCGAAGCGCTCGTTGAAGTCGCCGATCGGCGTCAGCGCGTCCACGGCGAACTGGCCGTCGGCCTGCGCCGCGATCAGCGTCGAGGCGTCGTCCGCCTCGTCGTGCTCGTCGTCGATCTCGCCGACGATCTGCTCCAGCACGTCCTCGA
>CAMLHR010000127.1 GCA_946479915.1 uncultured Lysobacter sp. | reverse complement strand
CGGCACCGGCGGCGACGAGGCCGCGCTGTTCGCCGGCGACCTGTTCCGCATGTACAGCCGCTACGCGGAACGCCAGGGCTGGAAGGTGGAGGTCGAGTCCGCCAATCCCGGCGAGCACGGCGGATACCGCGAGATCGTCGCGCACGTCGAGGGCCGCGGGGCGTACTCGCGCCTGAAGTTCGAGTCGGGGACGCATCGCGTCCAGCGCGTGCCCGAGACCGAGTCCCAGGGCCGGATCCACACGTCCGCCGCGACCGTGGCGATCATCGCCGACGAGGGCGAGCTGGCCGAGGTCGAGATCAACCCGGCCGACCTGAAGGTGGACACCTTCCGCTCGTCCGGCGCGGGCGGCCAGCACGTCAACAAGACCGACTCGGCCATCCGCATCACCCACGTCCCGAGCGGCGTGGTGGTGGAGTCGCAGACCGAGCGCAGCCAGCATGCCAACCGCGACAAGGCGATGAAGCGGCTCAAGGCGATGCTCGTCGAGGCGGAAGTCGAAAGGCGCGCGGCCGCGCAGGCCGCCGACCGCAAGCTGCAGGTCGGCAGCGGCGACCGCAGCGAGCGCATCCGCACCTACAACTTCCCGCAGGGCCGCATCACCGACCACCGCGTCGAGGGGCTGACGCTCTACGACCTGCCCCAGGTGCTGGAGGGCGACCTGGACGCGCTGGTGGACCGGCTGTCCCGCGAGGACCAGGCCGATGCGCTGGCGCGGCTGACGGAGGGGACATGACCGGTGCCGGCTTCATCCCGTTGCGGTTGTGCGTGCTGACCGTGTCGGATTCGCGCACGGCCGCGGACGACACCTCGGGCGATTACCTGGCCGGCGCGATCGCCGAGGCGGGGCACGTCGTGGCCGCCCGCGCGCTGTTGCCGGACGACCGCTACCGGCTGCGCGCGACCGTGTCGGCCTGGATCGCCGACGACGGGGTGGACGGCGTCCTGGTCACCGGCGGCACCGGCTTCACCGGGCGCGACTCCACGCCCGAGGCGCTGCTCCCGTTGCTCGACAAGGAAATGCCGGGATTCGGCGAGCTGTTCCGCGCGCTGAGCTTCGACGAGATCGGCACCAGCACGCTGCAGTCGCGCGCGTTCGCGGGACTGGCGAACGGCACGTTCCTGTTCGCCCTGCCCGGCTCGACCGGCGCCTGCCGCACCGCGTGGGAGCGCATCATCCGCGCGCAGCTCGACGCGCGCACGCGGCCCTGCAACCTGGCGACGCTGCGGCCGCGACTGCGCGAGCGCTGACCGCCGCGTCAGGCGCCGGCCGCGGCGATCACCCGTTCGATGTCCGCGGCGGTGACCGGGCCGAGGAAGCGCTCGGCGACCCGTCCGTCCGGACGGAGGAGGTAGGTCATCGGCAGGCCGCGCGGCGTCTCGAAATCCGCGGGCGGGTCGTACACGTCCACGATCGCGATCGGATACGTCACCGGGTGCGCCTCGAGGAACGTGCGCATCGCCGCGGCGTCGATCTCCTCGTACGCGAGGCCGACGACTTCGATGTGCTCGTTCATCGCGTCGAGCGCCGACAGTTCCGGCATCTCCTTCAGGCATGGCGCGCACCAGGTCGCCCAGAAGTTGACGACCACCCACTTGCCCCGGTGGTCGGCCAGGTCGTAGTCGCCGTGGTCCAGGGTCGCCACCCGTAGGGTCGGATGCGTCGGCAGCGCCTCGGCGGGCGCGTCGGCCGGCGTGGCTGGCGGCGTGTCGGGCGCCGACTGCGCTGCGTCGTCGGGCGCGGCGGGCGTCGGCTCGCCCTGCGGCTTGCAGCCGGCGAGCAGCAGGCAGGCCAGCGCCAAGGACGCTGCGGCTTGGGCGAAGGTCATCCAGGGGCTCCGGATCCGGTGTCGTAGATGGAGGCCACGCGCCGCCTGAGCAGGTCGCGCAGCGGCAGGCGCAGGTCATCCAGCGCCGCCACCGCGGATTGCCCGAGCGCATCGTCGCGGCACGGCAGGTGGGCCTCGGCGACCGGGATGCGCAACTGGCACGCCTCGTACAGCTCGGCCAGGCTCAGGTCGTCCAGGTCGCGCGCGAGCATCCATTCGCCGGTCTCGGCGCGGCTCAGCAGGCGGATCTCCTCGAGCTGCGCGAGCAACTGCTGCACCAGCGCGTCGGTCAGCATGGGCTCGAGCCGCTCGATGTCGTCGCTGTGCAGGCCGCGGCCCTCGCGGCGCGCCTCCGCGAAGCGCCCGAGCATGCGCAGGATCCCGTACAGCTCGTAGCCTTCCGGCAGGCGCATGGCCGCGGGCTGGTACCGGAACGCGGAGATCGACGAGCCCAGCGACGCGCCGAGCAGCACCGACACCCAGCCAAGGAACACCCACAGCAGGAAGATCGGGAGGAACGCCAGCGTGCCATAGATCGCCTCGTACGAACGGAAGCTGCCCAGGTAGAACCCGAGCGCGCCCTTGACCAGCTCGAACAGCAGCACGGCGAGCGCCGCGCCCGCGAACGCATGGCGCCAGTGGACCGTCCGGTGCGGCACGACGCGGTAGAGCATCGTGAACGCCAGCAGCTCGATCGCCACCGGCGCCAGCCGCAGCATCAGGTCCTCGATCGCCCGCCCGGGCTGCGTCTCGAACACGGCGAGCGCGAACAGGCGGGTGGACAGCGCCAGCGACGCCGCGGCCACCAGCGCGCCGAGGGTCAGCACCGTCCAGTAGACGAGGAACCGGCTGAACTTCGGGCGCGGCGCCTTGACCCGCCAGATCCGGTTGAACGTCGTCTCGACGCTCACCAGCGTGATCAGCAGCGACACCACCAGCGCGATGACGCCCAGCGTCGTCAGCTCCTTGGCCTTGTTCGCGAAGTCCTGCAGGTAGCTCTCGACCGCCGCCGCCGAGCTCGGCACGAAGTTGGCGAAGATGTAGCTGCTGAGCTGCTCGCTCCACTTGTCGAACATCGGGAAGGCCTGCAGCACCCCGAACACCACCATGGACAGCGGCACCAGCGCGAACACGGTCGTGAACGACAGCGCGCCGGCCGCCTCGAACAGGCGGTCGTCGAGGAAGCTGCGCCAGAGGAAGCGGGCGAAATCGCGGGTGCGCGCCGGGTCGTGCACGCGCTCCAGCCAGCGATCCAGGGTGTCCAGCGGCTCCATGCGCGGAGGGTAGCCTATCCTGTGTCACCGTCCCGCCCGACCGCGCCGCCATGCCAGACATCCTCGTCCTGTACTACAGCCGTGGCGGTTCGGTGGCGCGGCTGGCGCGACACGTCGCGCGCGGGATCGGCGAGGTCCCCGGCATGGCCGCGCGCCTGCGCACCGTGCCGCCGGTCGCGCCGGTCACCGAGGTGGCCGCGCCGCCCGTGCCCGAGGACGGCGCGCCCTACGTCGAGCGCGCGGACCTCGCCGAATGCGCGGGCCTGTTGCTGGGCAGTCCGACGCGGTTCGGCAACATGGCCGCGCCGCTCAAGCACTTCGTCGACGGCCTGGGCGCCGAGTGGGCGAGCGGCACGCTCGTGGGCAAGCCGGCGGGCGTCTTCACTTCGACCGCGACGATGCACGGCGGCCAGGAGGCGACGCTGCTGACGATGATGGTGCCGCTGCTGCACCACGGCTGCGTGGTCGCCGGCATCCCGTACACGGAGCCGGCCCTGAGCGCGACGCGCGGCGGCGGCACGCCGTACGGCGCGAGCCACGTCGCCGGCGGCAGGGACGACCCGGAGACGACCCCGGACGAAGCGGAACTGGCCCGCGCGCTCGGGCGCCGCATCGCCGCCCTCGCGGCGAAGCTCGGCGCATGACGGCGTCCGCACGCGTCCTCGTCGGCGCGCTGCTCGCGCTCGGCGCGCTCCATGTCGCCTGGTTCGCCGGGACCCCGCACCCATGGGTGGCGCTCGGCGTGTTCGCCCTCCCGCCGTGGCTGCTCGCCGCCGCCCGCTGGAGCGGCAGGACGCGCGCCGCGTTCTGGTCGGGCGTGCTCGCGCTGGCGTGGTTCAGCCACGGCGTCATGGTCGCCTGGACGCGTCCGCCGGAACGTGCGTTCGCGCTCGCCGAGGTGGCGCTGGCCGTCGCCATCGTCGTCGCGTCGAGCTGGCCGGGCCTGCGCGCCCGGTCGCGACGGCGTCGCGGCCTATAATCCGCGCCGTTCCGTTTCCCGCCGCGGCCGCCTCCCATGGACCATCTCTGCGTCGTCACCACCGGCGGCACGATCGACAAGATCTACTTCGACGACAAGTCGGACTTCCAGGTCGGCGACCCGCAGATCGGGCGCATCCTGGAGGAACTCGGCGTCGCGTTCCGCTTCGAGGTGGTCCCGATCCTGCGCAAGGACTCGCTGCACCTGGACGACGCGGACCGCGAGCTGGTGCGCGCTACCATCGCCGCGCAGGACGCGCGCCACGTGCTGGTCACGCACGGCACCGACAGCATGGTCGAGACGGCCGCCGTGCTCGCCTCGATCCCCGGCAAGGTCATCGTGCTGACCGGTGCGCTGAATCCCGCCCGCTTCCGCGGCTCGGACGCCGAGTTCAACATCGGCACCGCCGTGGGCGCGGTGCAGTCGCTCCCCGATGGCGTCTACGTCGCCATGAACGGACGCATCTGGGATCCGTCGAAGGTCCGCAAGAACGTCGAGGCCAACCGGTTCGAGCCGCGCTGAGCCGTCCGGCCGGGGCCGAAAAAAAAGACCCCGGCACGAGGCCGGGGTCCAGGGGTCGCGAAGGGGCGACCCGGGTGCAACTCAGAACTCCAGGCTCCAGCGGTCGATGTAGCCGGTGTCGCCGTTGTACCGGTCGTACACGCGCAGCTTCCAGGTGC
>CAMLHR010000126.1 GCA_946479915.1 uncultured Lysobacter sp. | reverse complement strand
AAGGACCCGTCGATCACCGACATCCTGATCAACACGCACGAACACATCTACGTCGAGCGCAAGGGCCTGCTGCAAGAGACGGACGTCCGCTTCCAGGACACCCGCCACCTGGTGCGGATCATCAACAAGATCGTCTCGGCGGTCGGCCGCCGGGTCGACGAGTCCCAGCCGATGGTCGACGCCCGCCTCTCCGACGGCTCGCGGATCAACGCCATCATCCCGCCTCTGGCCGTCGACGGCCCGCTGGTCTCGATCCGGAAGTTCTCCAAGTTCCCGATCGACATGAACCGGCTCATCGAGCTCGGCTCGATCACGTCGGAAATGGCCCTGGTGTTGCAGGGCGTCGTCAAGGCGCGGCGCAACGTGCTGATCTCCGGCGGCACGGGCTCGGGCAAGACGACGTTGCTCAACGCGCTGTCGGCCTTCATCGACGGGGCGGAGCGGATCATCACCATCGAAGACTCCGCCGAACTGCAACTGCAGCAGCCGCACGTCGGCCGTCTGGAGACGCGTCCGGCCAACATCGAAGGCCGCGGCGAGATCACCCAGCGCGACCTGGTGAAGAACTCCCTGCGGATGCGTCCTGACCGCATCATCGTCGGCGAAGTGCGGACCGGCGAGGCCTTCGACATGCTGCAAGCCATGAACACCGGCCACGACGGCTCGATGACCACCGTCCACGCCAACACGCCGCGCGATGCGCTCACCCGCGTCGAGCAGATGGTCGGCATGGCCGGCCTCGACATCCCGGCGCGCGCCGTGCGCGGCAACATCGCCTCGGCCATCCACGTCGTCGTCCAGGCCGAACGCCTCGAGGACGGCAAGCGCAAGGTGGTCTCGGTCTCCGAGATCGTCGGCATGGAGGAGGACGTCATCTCCGTTCAGGAGATCTTCCGCTTCCGCCGCCGGGGCCGTGGCGCGAACGGCGAGGTGCTGGGCGACCTGGAAGCCACGGGCGTGCGTCCGAAGTTCGCCGAGATCCTGAAGGATCGCGGCATCGAGCTGCCGTCCGAGATGTTCGCGCCGGGACGAAAGAGCACCTGAGGCTATGAACCAGATCGTCCTACCGCTGATCCTGGTTTTCGCGTTCCTTGGCGTCACCATCATGGTCCAGGCCGTCGCGGGGATGGTGTTCGCCAACCGTGACCGCAACAAGCGCGTCAACCGGCGCCTGTCGATGCTCGGCAGCGGTATGGAGAGCCGTCAGGTCTATGAGGCCCTGGTCCGCCGCAAGGCGACGCCGCAACTGGGCTCCGAATGGGCGATGGGGATGGCCGAGAAGGCCAGCAACACCATCGGCCAGGCCGGACTCAGCATCTCGCTGGTGCAACTCGCCGCCATCGTCGGCGGGGTCGCGGTCGCGCTCTGGGTCTTCTCCACCCTGATCCTGCGCCAGACCGGCGCGGCGGTCGGCCCGGCCGAGATGTCGGTGTCGCTGTTCGGGTCCTCGGCGCTGTCGGTGCTGGGCGCCTACGCCTTCGTCGCCAGCCGCCGCACCAAGCGGCTGCGGGACCTGGAAGCACAGCTGCCGCTGGCGCTCGACATCGTCATCCGCGCCCTGAAGGCCGGTCACCCGGTGATCTCGGCGGTGAACCTCGTCACCGAGGAACTGGGCGACCCGATCGGCAGCGAATTCGGCCTGATCGTCGACGAAACCACCTACGGCGCCGAGTTCCGGGAGGCCCTGACCAGCTTCGCGCGGCGCACGGGCTCCGAGGACGCTCACTTCTTCGCCGTCTCGGTCGGCATCCAGTCCGACACCGGCGGCAACCTGGCTGAAATCCTCGGCAACCTCGCCTCGGTGATGCGCGGGCGTCAGACGCTGTCGAAGCGCATCAAGGCGCTGTCGAGCGAAGGCCGCATGTCGGCGATGATCCTGAGCGGCCTGCCGATCTTCCTGGTCGGCCTCATCGGGCTGTCGCAGCCGATCTTCTACACCAGCAAGTTCGACGACCCGATCTTCTGGCCGACGGTCGGCGGCATCCTGACGCTCTACGTCGGGGGCCTGTTCATGATGCACCGCATCACCAACTTCAAATTCTGAGGCGCGGCGATGGACCCCACGATCATCGTCATCCTCGTCCAGGTCCTGGTCTTCGCCCTCGTGGTGGGGGCGACCGTCTTCGTGATGCGCCGGGTGCAGATCGCCGCCCAGACAGGACGGCGCCTGCGCGGCGAGGCCAAGAAGACTCCCGTCGAGCAGCGCGGCGAGAGCGTCGTACGCCAGCAGAAGGTCAAGAACCCCCTGCTCGCCTGGGTCCAGTCCTCGACCTCGCTGAAGGACAAGGAGGACCGCGGCAAGCTCGACAAGTCGCTGCGCGACGCGGGCTTCGACAGCCCCGCGGCGCCGGCCATCTTCTTCGTGGTCCGCTTCGGCTTGGCCATCGCCCTGCCGTTCGCCTTCCTGATCAGCCAGACGCTGAGCGCCAACCCGATGACCGGCGTGAAGCTGATCTTCGGCGCGCTGGTGCTCTGCGCCATCGGCCTGATCCTGCCGCAGGCCGCCGTCGACCGCATGGGCCAGGCCCGCCGCAACCAGCTGGAGCGGGAGTTTCCCGACGCGCTGGACCTGATGGTGGTCTGCGTCGAAGCGGGCCTGGGGATCGAGGCGGCCTTCGTCCGCGTGGGCGAGGAAGTCATCCATTCCCACCCGCGCATCTCGCAGGAATTCGAGATGGTCTCGCAGGAGCTGCGCGCCGGGCGGACCCGCGCCGAGGCGCTGCGCAACCTCGGCAACCGCACCAATGTGCCGGCGGTGACCTCCTTCGCCACCCTGCTGATCCAGACCGACGCGCTGGGCACCAGTGTCGGCCAGACGCTGCGTATCTATTCGCAGGAAATGCGCGAGACCCGGTTCCTCAAGGCCGAAGAAAAAGCCATGCGGATTCCGGTGCTGATGACTGTTCCGCTGGTTGCCTGTATTCTGCCGGTGATCATTACGGCGCTTCTGTTGCCCGCGATCATCGACGTGATCCGCACTCTCATGCCGGCTCTACAGGGGGGCTCGTAGATGCAGACCTTCACGCGTGTGGCGCTCGTTGCGGGCGCGGCCGTACTCCTCAGCGGGTGCGCGTCGATGCCGAAATACCTCGCCTGGCTGAAGCTCGGGCCGAAGCAGCCCGAGATCGAGGTTCAGGCGGTGAACACCGCCACCGAGACCGTCGCGGCGGTCGATCCGGCGGAGCGGCTTTACCGCTCGGCGGTCGCGGCCATCGAGGATCGCGACTACGGGCTGGCGCTGGAGCGCCTGCAGCAGGCGCGCGAGCGTTCGCCGCAGGACGTGCGGGTGCTGAACGCGCTGGCGGTGACCTACGACAAGCTGGGCCGCTTCGACCTTTCGGCGCGCTTCTACGCCGAGGCGAGCGCGGTGGCGCCGGATTCGCCGGTGCTGACCGCCAACCTCGCCTACTCGCACCTGATGCAGCGCAAGTACGAGGAAATGCGCACCGCGGCGCTGACGCCCGGCAAGCAGTACGTCGAGCTGAAGACGGCGCCGACGGCCAACCCGGTCTACACCGCGCCGAAGACGCTGACCCTGGCCCGCGCCGAGACGCCGATGCTCAAGCGCGCCACGCCGGCGCTGGTCGGCCGCCCGCTGCTGCTGGTCGACGCCGGCGGCGGCGGCGTGAAGGTCAAGACCCAGCTCGCCAGCCTCGGCTGGTCGGTGAAGCCGCTGATCCAGCGCGGCGAGGCCAGCCGCGATAGCCGCATCCTGTACCCCACCGAGCACAAGGCCGTGGCCATGGCGTTGGCCAACACCCTGCCCTTCCGCACCACGCTGGCGGCCTGCACGGACAATTGCCGGGGGCTGACCCTGGTGCTCGGAGAGGACGCCAAATGGTCCGGTTGAGTGTCGTCGTTGCGGCCGGCGCGTTGATGCTGGCCGCCTCCCCGGCCCAGGCGGGGCTTTTCGGCCTGGGGTCCAAGGAAAAGAAGCCGCAAGCGCAGGCCAGCGTCGGCCGCGAGGAACTGGTCGTCCAGGAAACCCGCCGCGCCATCGACGAGCAGCGCTATTCCGACGCCGGCAAGCTGCTCGACCGCGCCTTCGCCGGCGGCATGAGCGACCCGCGCCTGGTGCTGCTGACGGGCGAGCTGCATCTCGCCCGCGGCGAGAACCAGGACGCGCTGTCGAGCTTCTCGTCGGTGCAGATCACCCCCGAACTCGCCCCGCAGGCGGCCACCGGCAAGGGCATCGCGCTGTCGCGACTTGGTCGTTCGCCCGAAGCCATCCAGGCGCTGCGGCAGGCCGTGGCGCAGGACCAGGCCGCCTGGCGCGCCTGGAACGCGCTGGGTGTCGAATACGACCGCCAGAAGAACTGGCAGCAGGCCGAAGAGGCTTACAGCGAGGCGCTGAAGTCGCCCTACGCCGGGGCCATGGTCTACAACAACCGCGGCTACTCGCGGCTGCTGCAGGGCCGCCAGCAGGAGGCTTCGGCCGACTTCGTGGCGGCGCTGGACCGCGACCCGGGCTTTGCGACGGCGCGCACCAACCTGCGGCTGGCCCTGGCCGTGCGCGGCGAATACGAGCGCGCCACCACCGTCAGCGGCGCCGAGGACAAGGCGGCCATCCTGAACAACGCCGGCTTCGCGGCGCTGATGCGCGGCGACCTGCTGGAGGCCGAAAGCCTGTTCACCCAGGCGATCGCCGCGCGCGGCAAGACCTACGCCCGCGCGCAGGAGAACCTGGAACTGACCCGCGGCCTGATGGCCCGCGCCAAACCCGCGAGCGCCGAGAACTGATGCCTTCCGACTGGACGACCTGGATCGCGCCCGGCCTCTTC
>CAMLHR010000125.1 GCA_946479915.1 uncultured Lysobacter sp. | reverse complement strand
AACACCGTCTGCGTCGCCGGCTTCCACAGCGGGCAGCGCTTGCAGTCGGCGGCCGCCTCGCGGATCGCCTTGAGGCTAGTGGTGCGTGGCTCGGGCGCCGAGCCCTCCGGCACGCGCGCGCGCCGTGGCGTCGGTGCCGCGGGTCCCTTGCGCGGGGTCTTGCGGCGGGCCATCGGCCGATGATCGCGCCGCGGATCCCGCGGCGGGCGTGAACACGCGTGGCGCGCCGGGCTCGCGCAGCAGTGCACGGCGCACCTCGCGCGCGTCCGCTTCCGCGAGCCCGTCGGGGTATTCGACCTTGCCCGCGACCAGCGTCGCCACTGGCACGCCGTCGCGCCAGGCCACTCGCGCACCGGGGATCCGGGGCACCTTGATGCCGGGCAGCAGCGTGCCGACGAGGTTCAGCGGGTCCTGCGCGGACAGCACGACCAGCTCGCCGTCCGGCGCGCGCTTGCGTACCTGGCGCAGCGCGCCGATCGCCTCGGGCAGCGCGAACTGCTCGCCGCTGACGCCCGCGACGAAGCGGCCGCCCCGGATCTCGCCGCGCGCCTCCAGCCTGCGGTACACGCGCAACAGGTCGCGCCAGGGTGGCAGCCACGCGGCCTCGCGCTCGAGCAGGCGCCAGCCGACCACGCCGTAGCGCCGCAGCAGGACGCGCGCGATGTGTTCGGTGTCTCCATCGCCGACGAGGGGCTTTCCATTTGAATCCCCGCACATGGATGTGCGGGCTCTTGCGAGGGATTCGCATAATGCCCAGCGCCCGGCGTCCTCGATGCCGAACAGCGCGGTGCGGCGGCCGCGGCGCGCGTGGCGCGAGGGACGGCGCGAGGCCGGCACCAGCAGCGCGCGCAGGCCGGCGAAACTGTCGCAGTGCACCCGGCCGCGGGCGACCAGTTCGGCCAGCGCATCCTCCAGTTCCGTGCGCAACAGCGACGCGCCGCCCAGGAGCTCGTCGAAGAACGACGCACCGTGCGCGTGCAGGCAGTCCGCGACCTTCTGCGCGCGCGACGACAGCACCGGCGCCTCCTCCTGCCGCGCGGACGCCTGCCGCGTCCACAGCGGCAACTGGCGCCGCGGCAGCACGACGACCGGCGTCGTCCGCACGGACACGCCGGCGGCCTTGCCCGGGTCCGCTTGCGCGGCGCCACGCAGGCGCGCCCACGCCACGCGTCCGGCCGTGCACAGTTCGTCCAGCCAGGCGATCGAGTAATCCGCCACGCGCGCCGGCAGCAGGTCGCCTTCCCAGGCCGCGGCGGGCGCCTCGAAGCCCTCGAGCTGGCCCAGCACGTTCGCAAGCGCCTCCGGGCCGTTGACCCGGGTCGCCTTCGTCACGCGCTGCCAGTCGCAGAGGAAGCGCATGAAGTCGCGCGGCGCGACCGGTTCGATCTCGCGGCGCAGCCGCTGGATCGTCGCGCGGTGGATGCGCGCGAGCAGATGCCGCTCGCACCACTCGTCCTCGCGCGCGCCGGGCGTGAACCGCCCGCGCATCGCGTAGCCCTCGCCCTCCAGTCGCAGCAATGCCAGGTCCACGTCGCCGCGCGGCAGGTGCAGCAACGCGGCCAGGTCGCCGGGCGCCACCGGCCCGAGCCCGGACAGGCGCGCACGGAGCAGTTCGACCAGGGCGTCCTCCGCCGGCCAGTCGCGCTGGAACTCGGCCGGCGCCTCGATCGCCGGCACGAGGGTCGCGCCCGGATACAACGCGCGCGCCTGCGGCAGGCGTTCGGCCGCGAACCAGAGCGCCCCCACGCACGTGGCGCGATGGTGCCTCGCCAGCGCGTCCAGCCACGCGCCCCACTGCGGATGCGCCAGTGCCTCGGCCGTGGTGATGGCCCCCAGGCCCATGAGGGCGTCGTGCATCTCGTCGACGTGGCGCGGCCGCGGCCACGCCTGCTCGCGCACCGTCTCGATCGCGGCGGCATCCAGCCGGCCCAGGTCGCCGTCGCCCGCGGCATCGCCGTGGCCGCGGCTCATCACCGCGTGCGTGCGGCGCTCCTCCAGCGGCGCATCGTCGAGGAAGGCATAGGGGCGCGCGCTCAACGCCTCGGCGGCGAACGGCGACGGGGCCGTCAGGTCGCGCGCGACCACCTCGACCTCGCCCGCCTCCATCCGCCGCAGCAGCGCCAGCCAGCCCTCGGTGTCCATCGCCTCGTGCAGGCAGTCGTCCAGCGTCTGGGCCACCAGCGGATGATCCGGGACCTCGCGCTCGCCGACGATGTTCTCCAGGCAGGCCACCTGGTCGGGGAACACGGTCGCCAGCAGGTCCTCGGAGCGCATGCGCTGCAGCTGCGGCGCGACCTTCTTCCCGCCGGCGAAGCGCGGCAGCGCCAGCGCCGTGGTGGCGTTCCAGCGCCAGCGCGCCGGGAACAGCGGCGCGTCGAGCAGCGCCTGCACCAGGATGTGTTCCGCGGACGACGAATGCAGGTATTTCGAGACCTCGATCAGCGGGAACGCATGGCTGGTCGAGAGCGACAGCACGATCGCGTCCTCGGTCGCCGCGGCCTGCAGCTCGAAGTTGAACTTGCGGCAGAAGCGCTTGCGCAGCGCCAGGCCCCAGGCGCGGTTGACCCGACTGCCGTACGGCGTGTGCACCACCAGCTGGGTGCCGCCGGACTCGTCGAAGAAACGCTCGAGCACGATCCGCTCGCGCGTGGGCATGGTGCCGGTGGCCGCGAGCTGCCCGCCCAGGAACTCCACCAGTTGCCGCGCCGCTTCCTCGACCAGGCCCGCCTCGCCGAGGAGCCACGCCAGCGCGGCGTCCGCGCCTCCCTCGGACAGGCGCAGTTCCACCTCCTCGCGCAGCCGCGACACGCCGACCGACAGCTCGTCCGTGCGTCCGGGGGCCTCGCCCAGCCAGAACGGCAGGTTGGGCGGCATCCCCTGCGCATCCTCCACGCGTACCCTGCCCGGCTCGATGCGGACGATGCGGTAGCTGGTGTTGCCCAGCTGGAAGATGTCGCCCTTCATGCTGTCGATGGCGAAGTCCTCGTTGACGCTGCCCACGAAGATGGACTGCGGCTCGAGGATCACCTGGTAGTCGCCGGTGTCCGGGATGGTGCCGCCGGACGTCAGCGCCGTGAGCCGGCCGCCCGCGCGACCGCGCAAGCGCCGGTGCACGGCATCGCGGTGCACGTAGGCCGCGCGCTGGCCGCGTCGCGTGGCGTAGCCGTCGGCGAGCATGCGCACGACATCGTCGTAGGCCTTGCGCTCCAGCCGCGCGTACGGCCACGCGCGCCGGACCCAGTCGTACAGTGCGTCCTCGTCCCACTCGGTGGCCGACACCTCGGCGACGATCTGCTGTGCCAGCACGTCCAGCGGCGCCGGCGGCATGACCAGCGCGTCGAGCTCGCCCCGGCGCACGCAGTCCAGCAGCGCCGCGCATTCCACCAGTTCCTCGCGCGTGGACGGGAACAGGCGGCCCTTCGGGACACCGCCGACGAAGTGCCCGCTGCGGCCGACGCGCTGCAGGAAGGTGGCGATCGCCCGCGGCGAGCCGAGCTGGCACACCAGGTCCACGTCGCCGATGTCGATGCCCAGCTCCAGCGAGGCGGTGGCGACCAGCACCTTCAGCTGCCCATGCTTGAGCCGTTGCTCCGCATCCAGCCGCAGTTCCTTCGACAGGCTGCCGTGGTGGGCCGCGACGTGCTCGCGCCCGAGGCGTTCGGCCAGGTGCCGCGCCGCGCGCTCGGCCATGCGCCGCGTGTTGACGAACACCAGCGTGGTCCGGTGCGCCTCCACCAGTTCGACCAGCCGCGCGTACACCAGGTCCCACTGCTCGTTGGACATGACCGGCTGCAGCGACACCGGCGGCAGTTCCAGCGCCAGGTCGCGCGGGCGGTCGTGCCCGATGTCCACGATGTCGCAGTCCGGCACGCCCGCCGCGTCCACGTTCGCGCCGCCGACGAGGAACCGGGCCACCGCCTCGATCGGCTTCTGCGTCGCCGACAGGCCGATCCGCGACAGCCGCCGTCCGCACAGGGCCTCCAGCCGCTCGAGCGACAGCGCCAGGTGGCTGCCGCGCTTGCTGGACACCATGGCGTGGATCTCGTCCACGATCACCGTGCGGACGCCGCTGAGCATCGCGCGCCCGGATTCGGAGCCGAGCAGCACGTACAGCGACTCCGGCGTGGTCACCAGCACGTGCGGCGGATGCTTGCGCAGCGCGGCGCGCTCGGCCTGCGGCGTGTCGCCGGTGCGCACCGCGGTGCGGATGCCGACGTCCGGCAGGCCGAGCCGCGCCAGTGCCTCGCGCACGCCTTCCAGCGGCGCCTCGAGGTTGACGTGGATGTCGTTGGACAGCGCCTTCAGCGGCGAGACGTACACGACCTGGGTCGCGTCCGGCAGCGTGCCGGCCACGCCCTGGCGCACCAGGTCGTCGATGGCGGCGAGGAAGGCCGTGAGCGTCTTGCCCGAACCGGTCGGCGCGGCGACCAGGACGTGGCGGCCGGCCTGGATGCGCGGCCACGCCCCGGCCTGCGCGGGCGTCGGACCGGGGAACGCACGGGCGAACCACTGCGCGACGGCCGGATGGAAGGCCTGCAGGGCCGGGGGCAACGACGACATCGCGCCATTATCCGGGCCGCGGCCAGTCACCGTCTGAACGCGGGCGCTGAAGTCGAGCCGGATCTGGGTCATCGCCCCACACTGCCGTGGCTGCGTCGCAGCGCATGAGACCGTCACGGACCATTGCCGAACCGGCCGCAAGACTCGGGGCATGGACCCGAAGCCCGGCACCGGATGGAAGGACGCCCTCCGCGGGCAGCTGCACGCGGCCGCGGTGGACCTC
>CAMLHR010000124.1 GCA_946479915.1 uncultured Lysobacter sp. | reverse complement strand
GATGGCGCGACTTAGCCTCCATGGATGGATTCACGGCGTGTCCCGGCAGGGCACCGCGGCCGTGCTCACCGCCCGATCGTCACGCTCGCCGCTGTTGGCGTAAGCGCATCGCCGCTGAAGCGGCTCCTACATGGAGCGGCTCGTCAGTCGGGGGTGATGGCGGTGAGGGCGGCGGGGTGCGGGGCGGGCCGGGTGCCGCGGGCGCGGCGGATGGCGCGCGCGGTGCCGTGGCGCATGTCGTCGAGGATGGCGTAGATGGTCGGCAGGAAGAGGAGGCTGACCACCGTCGAGAAGGCCAGGCCGCCGGCGATCGCGCGCGCCATCGGGTAGTACGGCGGACCGTCGCCAGCCATCTGCGTATTCGACAGCGCGATCGGCACCATCGCCAGGATCGCCGTGCCCATCGTCATCAGGATCGGCCGCAACCGCTCCCGGCTGCCCTCCACCAGGGCGTCCGTGCGGTTCATGCCGCGGCGCCGGTGGTTGTTGATGTGCTCCACCATCACGATGCCGTTGTTCACCACCACGCCCATCAGCACCAGGATGCCGATGAAGGCCATGATGTTGAACTCGGTGCCGGTGATCCAGAACAGCCAGTACACGCCGAAGATCGAGAACAGCACGCCGCTCATGATCGCCGCCGGGAACAGCAGCGATTCGAACACCGCCGCCATCACCACGTAGATCATCACCAGCGCGATGATGAGGTTGAAGAACATCTGGCCCATCGCCTCGTCCTCGCGCTGGAACGCGCCGTCGAACGTGTACGAGTAGCCCGCCGGGAAGGTCATCGCCGAGAGCGTGCCTTCCATCAGCTCGCGCGCCTGGGGCACCGTCGTGCCCTCGGCCAGGTTGGCCATGATCGTCAGCGTCGTCTGCCGGTCGGTGCGCTGGATCCGGGTCGCCGCCGGATCCAGCGACACGTCCACCAGGCCGGACAGCGGGACGCTGCGGCCGTCGTCCGCGCGCACCATGAACGACGCCAGGTCCTCCGCGCCGAAGTCCTCGGCGCCGGCGAAGCGCAGCCACACCGACACCTCCGTGTCGCCACGCCGGAACTCGCGCAGCGGCGTGCCTCGCAACGCGATGCCGACGAACTGCGCGACCTCCTGGGTGCTGAAGCCGAACGCCGCCGCGCGGTCGCGGTCCACGCGCACCGACAGCTCGGTGTTCCGGTCGCCCACGTCCACGCGCACGTCGCGCAGCTCCTCGTGGCGCGCGAGCTGCGGCACGACGGTCGCCGCCAGTTCCGCGAGCGCCTCGGACGAGTCGCCCACCAGCTGCACTTCCACGCCTTCGTCGCCGCCCTGCCCGCCGTCGCCGCCGATGCCGATGTTGGCGCGGGCCGACTTGGGCAGTTCCTTGCGCAAGGCCTCGACGAGCTTCGTCGTGTCCGCGATCTCCTGGGTGTCGAACTTCACCTGCGTCCCGGCCCAGCCTTCCTCGCCGAACCAGGAATAGATCTGGGTGATGTGGAAGCGCTCGCGGTTGTCCTCGAGGAACTGCTCGACGCGCAGCACCTCCGCCGAGGTCTGCTCCAGCGTGTAGGCGCCCCGCCACTGGTAGTAGATCTCGGTCTCGCCGCCCTGCTCCTCGTTGAACATGTCCATGTTGGTCATGGTCACGGGCACGAAGCTCACCAGGATGATCAGCACGATGCCGAGCACGCTCTTGCCGCGGTGCTCGAGCGTCCAGCGCAGGAAGCGCGCGTAGCGGTCCTGCATGCGATGGATCAGGCCGCCCTGATCGTTGACCTGGGGTGGCGTCTTCAGGCGCGCGGAGAGCATCGGGATCAGGCTCACCGCGACCAGCCAGGAGGCCAGCAGCGACACGCAGATCGTGATCGCGATCTGGCCCAGGTAGATGCTGATGAAGTTGCGGTCGCCGAACAGGTTCGGCACGAACACGATGCAGTGGCACAGGGTGCCCGCTGACAGCGCGATCGCCACGTGCCGGGTGCCGACGATGGACGCGCGCCGGGGGTCGCCGGGGCACTTCTCGCGCTCCTGGTAGATGCTCTCCACCACCACGACCGCGTTGTCCACCAGCATGCCGACGGCCAGCAGCAGGCCCATCATCGTCAGCACGTTCAGGGTGACGCCGGCGAAGTACATGAAGCCCAGCGTCATCACGAAGCAGATCGGGATCGCCAGCGTGACCATGCCGGTCGACGGCCAGTGGCGCAGGAAGAAGTACAGCACCAGCACCGACAGCGCGAAGCCGATCGCGCCGGCCTCGGCGAGCGCCGTCAGAGAACCGGTGACGCTGTCGCCCTGGTTGTCGATGACGTTGACCTCGACGTCCGACAGCCGCGGCTCGGCGCGGATCGCGTCGATCTCCGCCATCGCCAGCCGCGACACCTCGACGAGGTTGGCGTTGCGCTCCTTGAAGATGTCGATGCCCACGGCGGGAACGCCGTCCAGCCGCCGCCCGAAGTCGACCCGCTGCGGCTTGAGCCGGACGGTGGCCACGTCCGACAGGCGCAGCCCGCTGTCGCCGATGACCAGGTCGCGCAGCTGCTGCAGGTCCTCCATCTCGCCGACCGGCTGGACGCGCACGCGCTGCCCGCCGTCGTCGATCAACCCGGCCGAGACCGAGAAGTTGACCGACCGCAGCGTGTTGGCCAGCTCGTTGAGGCTGACGCCATGGGCGGTCAGCCGCTCCGGGTCGACCGCGATCTCGACCTCGCTGGGGGCGGCGCCGGAGATGTCCACGCGCGCCACGCCGGGCAGCCGCTCGATGCGCCGCTTGAACTCGCGCTCGATGAGCGCGTACTGCCCCGACAGGTCGCCGCTCGCGCTGGCCAGGCGCACGCGCAGCACCGGTTCGTCGGTCGTGGAGAACTTGAAGACGAAGTAGCGCTGCAGGTCGTCCGGCAGCTCCGAACGGATCGCGTCGATCCGCTCGCGCGCCTCCGACGCGGCGATCGCGACGTCGCGGTCCCAGTCGGCGAACTCGATGAACACGCCCGCGCCCTCGGCGCTCGCGTTGCCCTCCATCGCCTTGATGCCGGTCAGCGTGGACAACGCCTCCTCGGCCGGGCGGAGGATCGTCCGCTCGACCTCCTCGGGCGTCGAACCGGCATACGGCAGCTGGACGAAGATGAAGGGCGGCGACACCTCCGGGAACTGCTCGAGCGGCAGCCGCAGCGACGCGATCAGGCCGATCACGAACAGCGACACGAAGAACATCGTCGCCGTGACCGGGCGCTTGAGGCTGAGTTCGGCGATCGTCATGGCGCGCGCCTCAGGCCGGCTCGACGCCAGGGCCGGTGTCCGCCCCGTGCCCGAAGCGCCGGCGCGCACGGCGCCCGCGTTCCAGGTACCAGGCATCCGCGCGGCGGTCCATCAGGTCGTAGACGACCGGGATCACCACCAGCGTCAGCAGCGTGGACACGACCAGGCCGCCGATCACGGTGAGCGCCATGGGCGCGCGGACCTCGGCGCCGGAGCCGCCCTCGACCACCAGCGGCAGGAAGCCGAACACCGTGCACAACGTCGTCATGGCGATCGGCCGCAGGCGCGAACGCGCGCCCTCGACCAGCGCCTCGCGCTTGGCCACGCCGGCCTCGCGGAGCTGGTTCACCTTGTCGATCAGGATGATCGCGTTCTTGGTCACCAGGCCCACCAGCAGGATGAGGCCGATGAACACCACCACCGAGACCGGCGAGCCGGTGAGCAGCAGCGCGCCGACCGCGCCGACCAGCGCCAGCGGGATGGTGAACAGGATGACGAACGGGTGCAGCAGCGACTCGAACTGCGAGGCCATCACCAGGTAGACCAGGAAGATCGCCAGCGCGAACGCGAACAGCAGCGACGCGACGGACTCGGCGAGCTCCTCGCCCTGCCCGCCGACGTGCATGCCGATGCCGGCGCCGAGCCCGCCTCCAGACTGGATGTCCTCGGCGACGATGCGCTCGACCTCGCGCACCGCCGTGCCCAGGTCGGTGTCGCGCAGGTTCGCGGACACGACCGCCACCCGCACCTGGTCCACGCGATGGATCTCGCTCGGGCCCGTGGTGGCGACGACGTCGGCGACCGCTTCCAGCGTGACCGGCCGGTCGCTGGTCGGGTTGACGATCAGGTTGCGGATGTCCTCGACCGACGCGCGGTCGGATTCCTGGGCGCGCACCAGCACGTCGATCTTGCGGTCGCGGAAGCTGTAGCGCGTGGCCACCTCGCCGCGCACGTTGCGCACCACCATGTCGGCGACCTGGCGCGTGGTCATGCCCAGGGCGGCCGCGCGCTGCTGGTCGAAGCGGATCTGGATCTCCGGGAAGCCTTCCTCGACCGTGGACTTCACGTCGGCGAAGTGCGGGTTGGCGCGCATCAGTTCGGCCAGCCGGCGGCCGGCCGCCTCGATCGAGCCGAGGTCCTGGCCGGACAGCTCGATCTCCAGCGGCGTGGCGAAGCTGAAGAGCTCAGGACGGCTGAAGTCCACCTTCGCGGTCGGATGGCCGTCCATCGACGCACGCAGGCGTTCGCTGATCGCGGCCTCGGCCTCGGGGCTCCCGCCGTCCTCCATCACCACCGTCAGCTTGCCGATGTTCTCGCCCGACTCCGTCGGATTGGCGTCGAGCCGGGTGCCGCTGCCGCTCACGCCGTACAGCTGGGCAATGCCCTCGCTGTCGACGTGCGCCTGCTGCAGTTCGCGCACGAGCCCGTCGGTGTCGCGCAACGGCGTGCCCGGCGGCAGCTTGACGGTCATCTCGAACCGGTCCTGCGCCAGCTGCGGGATCAGGTCGGCGCCGAGCTACGGCACCACCAGCATGGTCGCGGCGAAAGCCG
>CAMLHR010000123.1 GCA_946479915.1 uncultured Lysobacter sp. | reverse complement strand
CGCGGACGCCGTGGCCGCGGGCGGGACCGCCGAGGGCGACGATGCCGCGGACCGTGGCCGCGATGCGGCCGGCGACGACGCGTCCACCGCGGACGCGCGCCTGGAAATCGTGCCGCCCGCCGGCGACGGACAGGCACCCGGTTCACGATCCGGCACGAGCGCCGGTGGCGAGGGCGACATGGTGCGGAACGAGTTGCGTCAGGCGAAGGAGACCCTCGCCGCGCGCGATGCGGAGGTCGAGGAGCTGCGGTCGCGGTTGGCCGAGCTCGAGGACCTGCAGCAGAAGCAGGCGGAACTGCTCGATCTCAAGGACAGCGAGCTGGCCGCGGTGGAGCAGCGGCTCGCGGAAGCCCGGACCGATGGCGACACCGGCACGCAGGCCACGGTGGTCCAGCAGGCGACGCCGGACGCCCCGCCGTCCAGCCTGCCTTGGCTGCTCGGCGGCGTCCTGCTGCTGGTGCTCGCCGGCGGCGCCTGGTGGTGGCAGCGCCGTCGGCGACCGGCCGGCGGGCCCGCCCAAGGCCCCACGCCTGCCCAGCGCCGCAATTACGACACCGCGGCGATGGCGGCCACCCTCGCCGGCGCCGGGCGCGACGAGCCCGCCGCCAGGACGCCGACACCAGTCCCGGCCTCCGCGCCAGCGCCGGCGAAGCCCGCCGTGACGGCCGTGCACCCTGCCGTGTCGAAACCGGCGGCCGCCACGGCCGCCGCCGCGGCCGCGGCACCCGCGCCCGCGACCGGCCAGATGTTCCCGCCGATCGACGAAGCGCCGTCCGCGCCCACCGCCATGCCGACCTGGCACGCCGGGACGGTGCCGGTGGTCGGCGACGCGCCTGCGGCGCCGGGGATGCCGCTGGAGGCCAAGGGCCAGGCGAACCCCACCGGCCGCGACGGCCTGGAACTGGCCCGCGCCTACCTCGACCTGGGTGACCACCAGGCCGCGCGCACGCTGCTGCGCGAGGTGCTGCTGGGACGCGATCCGAACGCCCGCGAGGAAGCCGCGCGCCTGCTCCGCGAGCTCGGCTGACGCGCGCCCGCGCGTCGGCTGCCGGCCATGCGGTTCGCCCTCGGCGTCGAATACGACGGCACGGCCTATTCCGGCTGGCAACGACTGAGCCAGCACGGCGAGGATGGTCCGCCCACCGTGCAGGCGACGCTCGAGGCCGCGCTCGCCTTCGTTGCCGACCATCCGGTCGCCACCACCTGTTCGGGCCGGACCGATGCCGGCGTGCACGCCGCGTGCCAGGTCGTCCACTTCGACAGCGATGCGCGGCGCGACCCGCGCGGCTGGACCCTGGGCACGACGACGCGACTGCCGCCCGACCTGTGCGTGCGCTGGTGCGTGCCGGTGGCGGATGACTTCCATGCGCGGTTCTCCGCGCGGGCGCGCCGCTACCGCTACACGCTGCTCAACCGGCCCGTGCGGCCGGCGCTCGGGCGCGAGCAGCTGTCGTGGGAACGCCGGCCGCTCGACGCGGATGCGATGCATCGCGCCGCCCAGGCGCTGGTCGGCGAGCACGACTTCTCGGCGTTCCGCACGGTGCACTGCCAGGCACCGCACGCGCGGCGCGACCTGCAGCGCATCGCGGTCTCGCGCGACGGCGACCGCGTGGTGGTGGAGGTGCAGGCCAACGCGTTCCTGCACCACATGGTGCGCAACCTCGTTGGCACGCTGGTGCCCGTCGGCTGCGGCGAGCAGGGCGAGGACTGGCCCGCCACGTTGCTCGCCGGCCGCGATCGCACGCTGGCGGGGCCCACGGCGCCGCCACAGGGCCTGGTGTTCACTGGTCCGCTGTATCCCGCAGAATGCGGGTTGCCAGACGAGGTGAGCCTGTGACCCGCACGCTGTTCCGCACCCGCATCAAGTTCTGCGGCATGACCCGCGCCGGCGACGTCCGCCTGGCGAGCGAGCTGGGCGTGGATGCGATCGGCTTCGTGTTCGCGGAGGGCAGCCCGCGCCAGGTGCGCGCCGAAGAAGCCCGCGCGATGCGCAGCGCGTTGGAGCCGCTGGTGGACGCGGTCGCGGTGTTCCGCGACAACGACGGCGACGACGTGCGCGAGACCATCCGCCTGGTGCGCCCGACCGTGCTGCAGTTCCACGGCGACGAGGACGATGCGTTCTGCCGCGGGTTCGGCCTGCCGTACGTGAAGGGCGTGATGATCGGCGACGGCCCGGTGGACAACGCGGTCGCGCTGCAGACGCGCTATCCGGGCGCGTCCGCGTTCCTGTTCGACGGCGCCGCCGCCGGCAACGGCCAGGTGTTCGACTGGTCGCGCGTGCCGACGGGCCTGGTGAAGCCGTTCATGCTGGCCGGCGGCCTGCGCCCCGGCAACGTCTTCGAGGCCATCCAGGTGACGCTGCCCTGGGGCGTGGACGTGGCCAGCGGCATCGAGACCGAGCCGGGCATCAAGGACGGCGAGTTGATGCGGCGCTTCGTCGAGGAAGTGCGCCGCGCCGACTGCCACGTGGATCCCGACGAGGACGCGGACCGCGAACCGGGCGTGCCGTCGCGGCAGTGAGCGGACCCGACGGCCAACCGATCGACTTCGGCGCGCAACCCGATGCGTCCGGCCACTTCGGCCGGCATGGCGGACGGTTCGTCGCCGAGACGCTGGCCGGTCCGCTGCAGGCACTCGCCGAGGCCTACGACGCGGCGCGCGCGGACCCGGCGTTCGTCGCGGCGTTCGACCACGACCTGGCGCACTACGTCGGACGCCCGAGCCCCGTCTACTTCGCCGAGCGGCTGACGGCGGAGGTCGGCGGCGCGCGCATCCTGCTCAAGCGCGAGGACCTGAACCACACCGGCGCGCACAAGATCAACAACACCATCGGCCAGGCGCTGCTGGCCAGCCGCATGGGCAAGACCCGGATCATCGCCGAGACCGGCGCGGGGCAGCACGGCGTCGCGTCGGCGACGGTGGCCGCGCGGCTGGGCCTGGAGTGTGTCGTGTACATGGGCGCGACCGACATCGAGCGCCAGAAGATCAACGTCTTCCGGATGCAGCTGCTCGGCGCGACCGTCGTGCCGGTCACCAGCGGCTCGGCCACGCTCAAGGACGCGCTGAACGAGGCGATGCGCGACTGGGTGTCGCACGTGGACGACACGTTCTACATCATCGGCACGGTGGCGGGCCCGGATCCGTACCCGCGGATGGTGCGCGACTTCAACGCGGTGGTCGGGCGCGAGGCGCGCGCGCAGGTGCAGGCGCAGTACGGCCGGCTCCCGGACGTCGTGACGGCCTGCGTCGGCGGCGGCAGCAATGCGATCGGCATCTTCCATGCGTTCCTCGGCGATGCCGGCGTGCGCCTGGTCGGCGCCGAGGCGGCGGGCGAGGGGATCGCCACCGGCCGCCACGCCGCGTCGCTGTCGGCGGGGCGCGTCGGCGTGCTGCACGGCAACCGCACCTACGTGCTGTGCGACGACGACGGGCAGGTGACCGAGACGCATTCGGTCTCGGCCGGCCTGGACTACCCGGGTGTCGGCCCCGAGCACGCGTTCCTGAAGGACACCGGCCGCGCGGAATACGTCGGGATCACCGACGACGAGGCGCTGGCCGCGTTCCACCAACTCGCGCGCACCGAGGGCATCCTGCCGGCGCTCGAGTCGAGCCACGCACTGGCGCAGGCCGTGAAGCTCGCGCGCGGACTGCCGCGCGACGGGATCGTGCTGTGCAACCTGTCCGGGCGAGGGGACAAGGACGTGCACACGATCGCGGCGCGCGAGGGTCTGTCGCTGTAGGAGCCGCTTCAGCGGCGACGCGTGCAACAAAAAACCCGCCAACCGGCGGGTTCTTCATCTGGAATGGTTGGTGGAGCGGAGGAGGATCGAACTCCCGACCTTCGCATTGCGAACGCGACGCTCTCCCAGCTGAGCTACCGCCCCACGTAGTCGTCCAGTTTACTGGCCGGCCGGGGCTTGCGCCAGTAGGGGCGCGAGCAGCGGCTCCAGTTCCGCTCGCCGCCAGCCCCCGAGCGCGGCGGGCCAATGGAGATCGCCATCGGCGGCGGCGCCGAGCAGCGACTGCAGGCTGCGGCGCGAGGCCAGCACGCCGTCGGGTAGCCCGAGTTCGGCGCTGCGCCCGGCCACCGCGTCCTGCAGCGCGCGCAGGCGCGCCTTGTCGCGGTCGTCGGCGCGGGCAAGCGGCATGCCGGATTCGTCGGGCAGCGGCGTGGACAGCGCGCGCCACACGGCCTGGCCCAGGTTCCGCGGCGCCTTGGGCGTCGCCTCGAGCACTGCCTGCAGCGCGCCTTCATCGGCGGGTGGCGTGCGCGCCAGCGCCAGCGCCAGGTCGTTGTCCAGGATCCAGCTGCGCGGCCGGTCGCTGCTGCGCGCCTGGGCGTCGCGCCAGCGCAGCAGGCGCAGCAGGCGTGCCTGGGCGGCGACGTCGAGGAACTGCGCGGGGCGCATCGCCAGGTGCGGCCAGCGCTCGCCGGCGTCGTCGGCGGCGCCCTCGAGCATGCGCGCGCAGTCCGCGGCGGCCCACGCCAGCCGGTCCAGGTCGCGCAGCTTCGCTTCCACGGCGTCATGCAGCGCGAACAGGTGGCGCACGTCGTCCGCCGCGTATTCCAACTGCGAGGCCGACAGCGGGCGGCGCAGCCAGTCCGAGCGGGTCTCGCCCTTCGGCAACGCCACGCCGGTCACGTGTTCGACCAGCTTCGAGTAGCCCATGCTGCTGCCGATGCCGGCCAGCGTCGCGCCGACCTGGGTGTCGAACAGTGGTGCCGGCAGGACGCCGCAGGTGCGCTTGAGGGCGACGAGGTCCTCGCTGGCGCTGTGCATCACCTTCAGCACGCG
>CAMLHR010000122.1 GCA_946479915.1 uncultured Lysobacter sp. | reverse complement strand
GGACGCGGACGGGGGGCGCGTACGCGACGAGGCGACCCTCGCGCGCATCCGCAAGCTGGCCATCCCGCCGGCCTGGACCGACGTCTGGATCTGTGCGCGCGCCGACGGGCACGTGCAGGCCACGGGCCGCGACGCGCGTGGGCGCAAGCAGTACCGCTACCACGCCGATTGGCAGGCCGAGCGCGGCGCGGGCAAGTTCGACCGGATCGTCGCGTTCGGCGCGGCCTTGCCGCACCTGCGCCGGCGGCTGCGGCGCGACCTCCGGCAACGCGGCTTCCCGCGCGACAAGGTGCTCGCCATCGTGGTGTCGGTGATGGCCGAGACGCTGGTCCGCGTGGGCAACACCGACTACGTGCGGCAGAACCGGTCGTTCGGGCTGACCACGCTGCGCAACCACCACGTGAAGTTCGTCCGCGGCGGCCGCGCGCGGCTGCGCTTCCGGGGCAAGGGCGGGCAGGTGCAGGACGTCGCGGTGGACGACGCGAAGCTGGTCGCGCTGGTGCGGCGCTGCCAGCAGCTCCCCGGGCAGGCGCTGTTCCAGTACCGCGACGACGACGGCGCGCTGCGCCCGGTGGATTCCGAAGCGGTGAACGCCTACCTGCGCGAGGCGATGGGCGAGGGCTTCACCGCGAAGGACTTCCGGACCTGGGGCGCGACGCTGGCGGCGTTCCAGCGGCTGGCGCGCACGACGCTGCCGTATCGCGCGGGGCCGGACGGGACGCAGGCGCCGCCGAGCGAGCGCGCCCTGGCCGGGCTGGAGAACGCGGTGGTCCGCGAGGTCGCGCACGCGCTGGGCAACACGCCATCCGTGTGCCGGAAGGCGTACATCGATCCGGCCGTGTTCGCGGGCTGGCGGGACGGGTCGCTGCAGGCCGTGGCGGCGAACGGCGGGGCGAACGGGGCGCGGGGGGAGCGCCAGTGGGAGGGGGCGGCGTTGAGGTTCCTGCGGAAGAAGCATCGCCGCCATGGCGGCTCCTACACATCCTTCGTTGCAGACTGCGGCCTCCCCAGCTTCCGAGGGTGATGCCATGGCCCGCTGCGACATGTGCGGCAACGAGTACGACAAGGCGTTCCGGATCGAGGGGCCGCGCGGCAACGGCACGTTCGATTCCTTCGAATGCGCGATCCACGCGCTGGCGCCGGTCTGTGCGCACTGCGGCTGCCGGATCATCGGCCACGGTGCCGAGCACGACGGCACTTTCTACTGCTGCGCGCACTGCGCCAAGCAATCCGGCGTGGTCGGGATCGACGACCGCATCTGAGGCAGGGCGCGAGGTCCCATGCCCGAAACCCACCGCGAGGACGTGAAGCGCGCGCTCCAGGAAGCCGGCGGCGCGCCGGAGCCGCCGCCGCCTCCCGTCCAGCCGGGACACAAGTTCTGGATCGGCGCCTACCTGCTGCTGGTCGTCGGCCTGGCGGTGACGCTCTACCTGTTGCGGTTCCAGGTGTTCGGCCTCGCCGACGAATGGCGGCCGCTCCTGCGGCGCGCGCTGTTCGGCGCGATGGCCGCGACGCTGGTGCTCGCGCTCGCGCGGATGGTGGACGCCTTCGTCATCGAGCGCACGTGCAGCCCGGTCAGCCAGTACAACTTCAAGCGCATCCTGCGCCTGGCGGTCGGCGTGGTGCTGGCAAGCATCCTGGTGTCCGTCCTGTTCGCCAACTGGTACGCGGCCGCCGCCTCGCTCGGGCTGATCTCGCTGGTGCTGAGCTTCGCGCTGCAGACCCCGATCACCAGCCTGATCGGCTGGATGTACATCATCGCCCGCGAGCCCTACCGGATCGGCGACCGCATCCGCATCGACGGGCACACGGGCGACGTGATCGCGGTGGGCTACCTGGACACGACGCTGTGGGAGGTCGGTGGCGACTACGTGTCCACCGACCACCCGAGCGGCCGGCTGGTGAAGTTCCCGAACGCGAACGTGCTGTCCAGCGCGGTGCTCAACTATTCGTGGGCGCTGTTCCCCTACGTGTGGAACGAGATCAGCTTCCAGGTCGGCTACGACAGCGACCTGGCGTTCGTCGAGGAGACCATGCGCCGGACAGTCGAGGAGGAACTGGGCGAGGGCATGATCGACCGCGTGCATGCCTTCCGCGAGCTGCTCGCGCAGACTCCGGTGGACCACGTCCACGTGCAGGAGCGCCCGACGGTGATGTTCCGCGTGAACCCGAACACGTGGATCGACGCCACCGTCCGCTACCTGGTCGACCCGAAGGACGCCGGCGCGGTGAAGACGCGGCTGGTGAACCGCCTGCTCGAGCGCCTCAACGCGGCGCCCGGCCGGACGCGCTTCCCGAAGGGCGACTCGCGCTGAGCGCGTGCGTCAGCCGCAGCGCACGTCCACGATGACGTTCGCTTCGTCGACGTGGAGGTTCAGGCGGCTGAAGTGGTACTCCATGGTCACCATCTGGCCGGGCGCCAGGGTGCGCACGAGCTGCGCGCCGGCGGCCTGGCGTGCCTGCTCGACGACCTCCTCGGTCGCCTGCTGGCCGATCACGCCGCGCGCGGCGTCGGCGTCGCACTGCTCGACGGCGTCGGTGCTGCCCGGCATCGGGGTGGGAGGCGGTTCGACGGCCATGGTCGGCTCCAGGGGGCTGGCGGGGTCGTTGGCGCCGGTTTCGGCGTCGGCCACGGGCGGCGGCAGCGAGACGCCCTCGGCGGTGGCGTCGACCGGCGCCGTCGCATCGGCGTCGGCGCCATCGTCCTGCGCGCAGGCCGTGGCGGCCAGGGCGAACAACAGGGGGAAGGCCAGGCGTTGCAGGGTCATGGCGAGCTCCTCAACCGCAGGTGATGCTGGTGATCGCGTTGCGTTCGTTGACGTGGATATTCACGCGTACGGGGCTGAAGTCCATGGTCACGGCCTGCCCCGGATGGATCACGCGGACGGTGCGGCTCTGCGTCGCGACGCGGACCTCCTCGACGATCCCGGCGGTGGCTTCGCGGCCGATCGCCCAGCGCGCGCGCTCGGCGTCGCACTGCATCTCCTGGGGCGGCAGCGGTCCCCCGGTGTTCACCTGCATGCCGGTGCAGGCGGCCGTGGACAGGGCGGCGGAAACGACGAGGGTCGATAGCAGCGGGCGCATGGGCGCGGTTCCGTATTCAGCGTGGGCGGCCAGCATCATGCCGCACCCGTGAAAAGGGGGTCGTCGGGGCCGAAGGCCCGCACTTCCCGGCGGGCCAGGGTCGCCGGATCCGGCAGGCCGATCCCCTTCGGCGTCCCGGCCACGAACAGCGTGACGTGCGGCGGCGGGACCGGCAGCGGGCGCCCGAGCAGGTCGCCGAGCGCGGCGTGGAAGCGCCCCATCGCGGGCATCGCGACGTGCTCGACCACCGCGTGCCGGTCCGGGGCGCCCCGGACCTTCGGCGGCGCGCGCAGCAACGACCGCCGGCCGGTGCGCCGCCAGGTCCAGTCCAGTGCCTCGAAGGCCTCGCGGACGCCGTCGGTCCCGGCCAGTGCCCGGCCCAGCGCGTTGCCGACCAGGGTGACGTGCAACTCGCGCTTGGGGCGCAGGGTCACGCCGTCGATCGTCACCGGCCCCTCCGGTGGGGGCCACGCCGCGCGCGGGATCGGGAGCAGCAGCGTCCGCTGCTTCGTCCAGCCCGGCCAGCGCGCGCGCGACATCGTCACAGCACCCGGCAGAACACCGCCTTGAGGTAGCGCGATTCCGGCACCTGCGCCAGGAACGGATGGTCGGGCCCGGCGCCGGCGACCTTCAGCACCTGCACCGTGCGCCCGCCGAAGTACGCCGCGCGGCGCAGCATGTCCAGGAACTGGTCCTCGGCCACCAGGCCGGTGCAGGAGAACGTGGCGAACAGGCCGCCCGGGGCGACCACGCCGAGCGCCAGCTTGTTCATGTCCAGGTATTTCTTGAGCGCCGGGATCACCTGGTCGCGATCGCGGGTCATCTTCGCGGGATCCAGGACCACCACGTCGTAGCGCTCGCCGTTGTTCGCCGCGTCGCGCAGCCACGGGAAGATGTCGGCCTGCACGAAGCGCGGGCGCACGCCGCTTTCGAACGGCATGTTGAGCTTCGCGTTGCCCTTGGCGATCTCGATCACGTCGGCGTCGATGTCCACGCCGACCACCTCCGCCGCACCCCGCACCGCCGCGTAGACGGCGAACCCGCCGGTGTTGCAGCACAGGTCCAGCACGCGCATGCCGGCCACGTGCCGCGACAGCCATTCCCGGTTCTCGCGCTGGTCGGCGAAGAAGCCGGTCTTGTGCGCGCCCGCCGGGTCCGCGCGGAAGCGGATGCCGTGCTCGGTGATGATCGCCGGCGCCGTCGTCCCGCCCTCGCTGCTCCACGTGCGGAAGTCGAACGACTCCTGCTTCTGCACGTGCTCGTCCGCGAACGCGTGCAGGCGGCACCCCGGGAACTGCTCGCGCAGCGCCTCGTAGATCCATTCGCGGTGGCGGAACATGCCCGCGCTGAAGAACTCGACGACCAGCAGGTCGGCGTAGCGGTCCACGACCAGGCCCGACAGGCCGTCGCCCTCGGAATGCACCACGCGCCATGCGTCCGACACGTCGTCCAGGCGCAGCGTGTCGCGACGCAGCGACACGGCGTCGGCGATCCTGCGCGAGAACCAGCCGGCATCCACCGGCACCCGCGGGTCGGTCTCCAGGATGCGCAGGGAAATGCGCGAGTGCCCGTTGTAGAAGCCGCGCCCGATGAACTCGCCGTCGACGCCCAGGACGTCCACGACTTCGCCGGGCTTCGGCCGCTGGGCGGGCTTCTCCACCAGCCGCTGGAAGATCCACGGATGGCTGGACTTCCAGGCGTTCTTCAACCGGACGGTGGGGTTCGCGTTCATCCCGCCATTGTATTGGC
>CAMLHR010000121.1 GCA_946479915.1 uncultured Lysobacter sp. | reverse complement strand
CCGCGGCGTCGCGCTGGAGGACGGCCCCGCGAAGTTCGACGAGATCGAGCGCATCGGCGGCGCCGACGCGCACGAGAAGGTCGGGCACGACTGGTTCCGAGTCGTCGTGAAGGAAGGCCGCAACCGCGAGGTGCGCCGCCTGTGGGAATCGCAGGGCTGCCAGGTGAGCCGGCTCAAGCGGGTCCGCTACGGCGACGTGGCGCTGCCCCAGCCGCTGCTGCGCGGGCAGACCCAGGAACTGGCGGCCGACCGGGTCGAGGCGTTGCGCAGGAAGCTCGGCCTCGAGGACGGCACCCCGTCCGCGCTGACCCTGCAACCGGTGATCGGCCAGCGCAAGGCCGCGAAGTCGACCGTGCATGTCGGCGGCCATGCGCGCAGCCAGGGCTACGTCGGCGGGCACAACACGGCCGACGAGGGGCGCGAGCTGCGCCGCTTCGACAACGTGCGCGAGGACCGCGGCCGCGGCCGCGGGGGCCCGCGCAAGCACGGCGGCCTGACGGTCAGCGGCGAGGCCGCGGCCAAGCAGGCGCACAAGCCGTTCAAGACCAAGGGGCCGCGCCAGCCGGGCCAGCGCATGCGCCAGGGCGACGCCCGGGGCGGCGGCGTGCACGGCGGCGAGAATCCCGCGGCGTTTCGCACCTGGTACGTGCCCGATGGCGTCGAGACCGGGCCGTCCGGCCACCGGAATCCCGATGGCCAGCGCGGGCGCAGGAACTTCGGCAACAAGCCGGCCGGGCAGCGACCCGGCGGCCCGCGCCAAGGCGGCCCGAAACCCGGTGGACAACGTTCCGGACCGGGCGCCGGCCAGGGGCGCGCGGCGAAGCCGTACGGGCATCCCGGCAACGCGCCGAGCTTCCCGTCGGACCACGCCAATCCCGGCGGCTTCAACCCGTACGGCGACAAGCCGCGCGGCCCGCGCCAGGGCAAGCCCGGCGGCGGCCGCCCGGGTGGCGGACGTCCGGGCGGTGGCCCCGGTGCCGACAGGCGACCGCCCGGCAAGCGCCCGGGCGGGCGACCCGGCGGTCCGCGCGGCGGCAAGCCGGGCGGGCGGCCCGGCGGGAACGGGCAGCGCGACTGACCGTCAGCGCTGCAGCGAGAACGCGTCGGCGTCGAGCATGGCCGGGAATCGTTCCCGGTGCGCCAGCAGGTCGTCGCCGATGAGCGTGGCGGTCGTCACCACTTCCCCGTCGCCGCACTCGCTCAAGGGACGGCCCAGGAAGTCGAGCACGACGCTGTCGCCGCTGTAGTCGATGCCGTTGCCGTCCGTGCCGACCCGGTTGAGGCCGGCCACGAAGCACAGGTTCTCCATCGCCCGCGCGCGCAGCAGCGTCTTCCACGCATCGCTGCGCGCCGCCGGCCAGTTCGCCACGTAGAACAACAGGTCGTAGTCGAGCCCGCCGGGGCGCTCGACGTCGTACCGGTTGCGCGAGAACACCGGGAAGCGCAGGTCGTAGCAGACCAGCGGGCAGATCCGCCAGCCGCGCCAGTCGAGCACCAGGCGTCCTCGCCCGGCGGCGTACCGTTCGTGCTCGCGCGCATAGCGGAACAGGTGCCGCTTGTCGTAGTGCGCAAGCCCGCCGTCCGGCGTGGCGAACAGCAGCCGGTTGTACACCCCCGCCCCGTCCTCGCCGTTGGCGCGCAGCTGCACGCTGCCGCAGACCGCGGCATCCAGCCGGCCGGCCTGCTCGCGCAGCCAGGCCACCGTGGGGCCGTCCATCGTCTCGGCACGGTGGATCGCATCGTTCGAGAAGCCGCTGGTGAAGGTTTCCGGCAACAGCACCAGGTCGGTCGTGCCGTGCAGCGGCGCGATGAGCTCGCCGTAATAGGCGCGGTTGGCCTCGGGGTCGTGCCAGCGGGTGGCGCCCTGGACGAGGGAGACGCGGAGGTTGTCCATAGCCGCGCCTACAGTCCGGCCAGCCGCGTGATCGCGGCGTCCAGCGTGGCCTCGTTCTTGGCGAAGCACAGGCGCGCCAGGCGCTGCCCGGGCGGTGGATCGGCATAGAACGGCGAGAGCGGGATCGCGGCGACACCGTGCTCGACCGTCAGCCAGCGGCAGAACGCCGCGTCGTCCAGGTCGCTCACCGCCGAATAGTCCACCAGCTGGAAGTACCCGCCGGGAACCGGCAGCGGCCGCAGCCGCGTGGTCTCCAGCTGCGCGCGGAACCGGTCGCGCTTGGCCTGGTAGAAGTCGCCGAGTCCCTCGTAGTGCGCCGGGTCCGCGGCGACCATCTCGGCGAAGGCGTGCTGCGCCGGGGTGAAGGTGCAGAAGGTGTTGTACTGGTGCACCTTGCGGAACTCGGCGGAGAGCGCGGGCGGGGCGATGCAGTAGCCGACCTTCCAGCCCGTGCAGTGGTATGTCTTGCCGAAGCTCGACACGACGAAGGCCCGCTCGCGCAACGCCGGGTGGCGCAGCGCCGATTCGTGCCGCCTGCCGTCGAACACGATGTGCTCGTACACCTCGTCGGACAGGAGCACGATGTCCGTGCCCGCCAGCAAGGCCGTGAGCCGGGCGATGTCGCCGGCATCGAACATCGCGCCCGAGGGGTTGTGCGGGGTGTTGGTCATGAGCATCCGCGTGCGCGGCGTCACCGCGGCGGCCACCGCGTCCCAGTCGGGCGCGAACGTCGCCGGGACCAGCGGCACGTGCACCGGGATGCCGCCCGCCAGCTCGATCGCGGGCTCGTAGCAGTCGTAGCAGGGATCGAGCACGATCACCTCGTCCCCCGGGCGGACCACCGCGTGCACCGCGTCGAGGATGGCCTCGCTCGCGCCGGAGGTGACCGTGACCTCGGTGGCCGCGTCCGGGTGCCAGCCGTAGCACCGCTCGGTCTTGTCGGCGATCGCCGCGCGCAGCGCGGGGATCCCCATCATCGGCGCGTATTGGTTGTGGCCCTCGCGCATCGCGCGCGCCAGCGCGTCCACCAGGCGCGCGGGCACGTCGAAGTCCGGGAAGCCCTGCCCCAGGTTGACCGCGCCGTGCTCGGCGGCCAGCTGCGACATCACCGTGAAGATCGTCGTGCCGACCTTCGGCAGCTTGGTCTGGATCATGCGCGGGGACCTGGTGCGGGGAGGCCTGCGAGTTTACGAAGCCGGCCGTATCGGTTAAACCAACGCCCATGGGGACCACCGCCAACGATTCGACGCGCGCGCGCATCGCCGAGCTGCTGGCGGCATACCGCGACGCCGACTACCGCTGGGAATTCGAGGGCGAGTGGCACCCGCTGGCGATCGGCGCCCCGGCGCACCGCCTGGAACAGTCGTTCCCGCAGGCGCGGCGGTTCGGCCTGGTCTCGGCGTGGAACCCGCAGTCGGTGATCCTGCCGGACGCCGTGAACCGCGCCGCCGACGAGGTCCTGCATGCCGCGCTGCTCGAATGCGGCCTGCCGTTCCGGCCCGGCTTCTCCGCGGCCCGCAACCGCAGCTGGCGCGAACCCAGCTGGGTGGTGATGGACATGGCCCTGCCCGTGTTCGACACGCTCACGCGGCGCTTCGGCCAGCTCGGCACGCTGTGCTGGCGCCGCGGCGAGCCGGTGCGGTTGCGCATGCACGCGGCCCGGCCCGCGTCGGTCGAGCCGCACCCGGCGATCGACTGGCTCGGCGACCCCGGCGCGGAAGCGGCGCGCGACGCCGGCTGACCGGCGCCGTTGGCGCCCCGTTCGGGCGCACCGGTACAATCCGCGCGCCGCGCCGACGCTGCGCCAGGCCCACGCGATGCCCGACGACCACCCCGTCCATCCCCCGCTCCTCGCGGCGCGGGGCCTGCGCTTCACCCGCAACGAGGCGCCCGTGTTCGGGCCGCTGGACTTCGCCGTCGACGCCGGCGAGGCATTGCTGGTCCAGGGCGGCAACGGCGCCGGCAAGACCACGCTGCTCCGCGTCCTCGCGGGCCTGCTCCCCGTCGACGCCGGCACCATCGAGTTCGACGGCCGGCCCGCCTCCCCGCGTCTGCGCGCCGGGGCCGTGGCCTACCTCGGCCACCTGCCCGCCCTGAAGGCCGACCTCACCGCGCTGGAGAACCTGTGGTTCCTCTGCGGCCTGCATGGTCGCCGGCGCGGCCAGTCGCCGGTGCATGCGATGGCGACGGTGGGCCTGTCCGGATACGAGGACGTCCTCGCCCGCCAGCTGTCGGCCGGCCAGAAGAAGCGCCTTTCGCTCGCGCGACTGTGGCTGTCGCCCGCGGCGCTGTGGCTGCTGGACGAGCCCTACGCGAACCTCGACCTGGAAGGCATCGAACTCGTGAACCGCATGGTGCAGGCACAACTGCGGGCCGGCGGCGCCGCGCTGGTGACCACGCACGGCGCCTACGCCGCGCCGCCGGTGCGCACCCGGCAGATCACGCTGGCCCGCCCGGCCGCGGAGGCGGCGGCATGATCGCGGCGGCCCGCGCCCTGCTCGTGCGCGACCTCCGGCTGCTCTGGCGCCGGCGCGGCGATGCGTTCCAGCCGGCGCTGTTCGCGCTGCTCGTGGTCGTGCTGTTCGCGCTCGCCTTCGGTGGCAGCCGGGAGGCGCTCGCCCCGGTGGCCGCGCCGGCCCTGTGGATCGCGGTCCTGCTCGCGGGCCTGCTCGCGCTGGACACGCTCTTCCGCGGCGATGCCGACGACGGCTCGCTCGAGCAGTGGATGCTGGCGCCGGTGCCGCTCGCCTGGCTGGTCGGCGTGCGCACGTTCATGCATTGGGCCACCACTGCGCTCCCGATGCTGCTCGCGACGCCGTTCCTGGCCGAGCTGCTGCACCTGCCGGACGGCCAGCTCGGCGTCCTGCTCGTGTCGCTGGCGCTGGGCACGCCGGTGCTCAGCCTGCTGGGCGCCGTGGTCGCCGCGCTGACGGTCGGGATGCGCCGCTCCGGTATACTTGTCGCCCTGCT
>CAMLHR010000120.1 GCA_946479915.1 uncultured Lysobacter sp. | reverse complement strand
CGCTGTCGCTGTACGTGCACCTGCCCTGGTGCGTGCGCAAGTGCCCGTACTGCGACTTCAATTCGCACGAGGCGCGCGGCGCCCTGCCCTTCGACGCCTACGTGGACGCGCTGGTCGCCGACCTGGAGCAGGACCTGCCGCTCGCCTGGGGGCGCACGGTGCAGACCGTGTTCTTCGGGGGCGGCACCCCCAGCCTGTTCCCCGCCGACGCGATCGACCGCTTCCTGCAGGAGGCGAGCGCGCGCCTGCGCTTCGCGCCGGGATGCGAGGTGACGCTGGAGACCAATCCCGGCACCGCCGAGCACGGCCGCTTCGAGGACTACCGCGCCGCCGGCGTCAACCGGCTGAGCTTCGGGATCCAGAGCTTCGACGACGGCTGCCTGCAAAGGCTCGGCCGGATCCACGACGCCGCCACGGCCGGCGCCGCCGTGCGCATGGCGCAGGACGCCGGCTTCGACAACCTCAACCTCGACCTGATGTACGCGCTGCCGCGGCAGGACCTGGCCATGGCGCTGCGCGACGTCGAGCTCGCGATCGCCCTGCAGCCGGCGCACGTCTCGCACTACCAGCTCACGCTGGAACCGAACACCGTGTTCGCGGCGCGGCCGCCCCGGGACATCCCCGGCCACGACGCCGCGTGGGACATGCAGGAGCACTGCCAGGCGAGGCTCGCCGACGCCGGGTACGCGCAGTACGAAGTGTCCGCCTACGCACGCCACGGCCGCGAGTGCGCGCACAACCTCAACTACTGGCGCTTCGGCGACTACCTGGGGATCGGTGCCGGCGCCCACGGCAAGCTGAGCCTGCCGGCCGGCCATCCGGACGCGCCCGCCGGGACGCTGGACGATGCCGGCGGCGCCGTCTTGCGGCGCTGGAAGGCGAAGCATCCGGCCGCGTGGCTCGCGACGGCGGGCACCGCCGCCTCGGTCGGCGGGGACGAATGGCTCGCCCCCGCGCGCCGTCCGTTCGACTACATGCTCAACGCCCTGCGCCTGGTGGAAGGCTTTTCGCTGGCGGCCTTCGAGGCGCGCACGGGCCTGTCGCGCGCGGCCATCGCATCGCCCGTGGCCGACGCCGTGGCGCGCGGCTGGCTGGTCGTCGACGGGGACCGCGTGCGCCCGACCGAACGCGGGCACGCGTTCAACAACGACGTCGTCGGGTTGTTCCTGGCCGGCTGACCCGGCTCAGCCGTGGAGCGCGCCCGGTCCCGCGTGGCCGAGGCCGCTGCGCTGGAACAGCACGGGCTCGGGCTTGTGCAGCACGTAACCCTGCGCGTAGTCCACGCCGATCTCGGCGAGCACGTCGAGCGTCTGCGCGTTGGTCACCCATTCGGCGATCACTTCCAGCCCGCGCTGGTGCCCGATGTCGGTCACGGCGCGCACGATCGCCTGGCTCATCGCGTCCGTCCCCAGGTCGCGGATGAAGCTGCCGTCGATCTTGATCATGTCCACCGGCAGGTTCTTCAGGTACCCGAACGACGACATGCCGGAGCCGAAGTCGTCCAGCGCGATCTTGCACCCCGCCTCGCGCAGCTGCTCGATGAAGCGCGTCACCTGCGCGAGGTTGCGCACCGCCACGGTCTCGGTGATCTCGAAGCACACGCGCTGAGGCGCGATGTCGTGCATCCGCATCAGCTCGAGGATGCGCTCGGACAGCGCCTGTTCCTCCAGGCTCGCCGCGGACAGGTTGATGGTTGCCAGCTCCATGTCCGGCCCGTCGCCATGCAGCGAGTCGAAGTTGGCCAGCGCGGTCTCGATCACCCAGCGGTCCACCATCGACATCAGGCCGTAGCGCTCCGCCGCCGGGATGAACGCGCCGGGCATCACCACGCGCCCGTCCTCGTCGCGCAGGCGCAGCAGCAGCTCGATGTGCGGCCCGCGGTGCGCGCCGGCCGCCAGCGGCGTGAGTTCCTGGTAGTCCAGCAGCAGCCGGTTCTCCTCCACCGCCCAGCGCAGGCGGTTGGCCCACTCCATCTCGCTGCGCCGCTGCACCGTCTGGTCGTCCTCGGCCGAGTAGAAGTGCACGCGGTTGCGGCCGCTCTCCTTGGCCATGTAGCAGGCGGTGTCGGCCTGCGCGAACAGGTCGCGCAGGGTGATGTCCGGGCGCTCGATCATCACCACGCCGATGCTCGCGCTGATCGCGTAGCTGCGTTGCTCCCAGACGAACATGTACCCGTCGATGCGCGCGCGCACGCGCTCGGCGACGTGGTGCACCTCGTCGATGTCGCGCACGTTGGCCGCGAGCACGCCGAACTCGTCGCCCCCCAGGCGCGCCAGCACGTCGCCGGCGCGCAGCTGCTCGCGCATGGCCGCGGCCAGCTGGGTCAGCAGCTGGTCGCCGGCGATGTGGCCGGAGGTGTCGTTGATCAGCTTGAACTGGTCCAGGTCGATGTAGAGCAGCGCCGCCGCCGGCGCGCCCGCCGCGATCTCCGCCAGCGTGCGCTCCACGCGCCGCTCGAACTCGCGGCGGTTGTACAGCTCGGTCAGCGCGTCGTGGCTGGCCTGGTAGCTGAGCAGCTCGGTGAGCTGGCGCTGCTCCGAGATGTCGGATGCCACCATCAGCAACTTTCCGCGGCCGCCGAACAGCACCGGGCTGATGGAGACGCTGGCCCAGAAGCGGTCGCCGCTGGCGCTGCGCAGGACCGCCTCGACGTTGCTGCACTCCACGCGCTCGGAGCGCAGCCGCGCGCGCAGCACCGCGTCCTCGAACAGGGAGAACAGTTCCAGCTCGCCCACCGCGTCGCCCAGCCGTGCGCGCGCGGCCTGGTTGGCGTACGTCACGTGGCCGTCGTCGCTGTTGGCCAGCAGCACGAGCGCGGGCAGCAGGTCGTTCAGCGCGCGGAAGCGCTCCTCGCTCTCGCGGTAGCGCCGGCTCATGCGCCAGCCGAGGTTCAGCGCGCGCCGCCTGGTCGTGGCCACCGACCACACCAGCAGCGCGAGCAACGCGCTCGCCAGCAGGCCCGGCAGCAGCAGCCCCCAGGCGGTCCCCGCGGTCTGCGCGCCCTCCAGCGCATGCATCCGCAGCCACCAGGTGCGGCCGCCGATCCGCAGCTCGCGCTCGAAGCGGTACCCGTCGGCGGCATCGGCATGCTCGCCGGGATGCGAGTCGTACAACGTCACCGTGGCGTCGTCGGTGGTGTCCACGACCGTGACGTGCAGCTGGCCGCGGGCGTCCTCGCCCAGGCTCCCCTCGATCAGGTCGCCGGCCCGGAACGACACCGCGAGCGACCCGCGCATGCGGCGCCGCCGTTCCTCGACATCCGCCGGCGGATGGCCCGGGCTGTACACGGGCAGGCGCAGGGTCACGCCGTCGGCCGACGCGTCGGGTTCCGACTGGTCCAGCCTGAATGGGGCGGAGACCGCGGCTTCGTCGGTGTCCCGCGAGCGCAGCACGGCCGCGAGGTTGGACGGCTGGGTGTTGACGTCCAGCCCGATGATCCCGCGGTTGCCCTGCAACGGCGCGACCATCTCGGTGATGAAGTGGTCGCCGTCCGCGCGGGGTTCCCGGCGCGCGTAGGCGACGGCCTGCAGGCTGGGAAAGGCCTCGCGCGGGTGCAGGTTCTCGTACATCGCGAGGAACTCGTCCGCACTGACGTCGGACGAGGCGAGGAACAGGCTCTGCATCGCGCGGACCATCAGCTCGGACGCCTGCAGCTCGGCCTGCAGGGCCGTCGGCGTGCCTTCGGCGACGGCGACCAGTGCCTTGTCGTGCTCGGCCTGCATGCGCGCCTGCTGCAGGTTCGCGGCCCAGACCGCGCACGCGACGCCCAGCACGAGGACAAGCAGGCTCCAGAGCCAGGCAGGGATGCCCAGCGGCGCGTCGCCACGGGATTCCGGGTCGGCCTGCGGGTCCGGCCCGAATCCGTCAAAATCCGTAGACGCCCCCACAGATTGCCCCGATGCCCCCCCCTGACCTTCCGATCTTATACCGCCAGCACGTCGAAACCGTTCGCGCGCGCGCCGACGAAGCACTCGCGCGGGGCGGGTTCGACCACCTGCTCGTGCCGGCCGGGACCGTGCACTACCAGCTGTTCGACGACCGCGACTACCCGTTCGCGGTGAACCCCCAGTTCAAGGCGTGGCTGCCGCTCACCAACGCGCCGGGCAGCTGGATCGCGTACACGCCCGGGCACGTCCCGAAGCTCGTCTTCCTGCAGCCCCGCGACTACTGGCACGTCGTGCCCGCCGCGCCCTCCGGCTACTGGGTCGACCAGTTCGAGATCGTGGTGATCCGCACGCCGGAGGAAGCGCAAAAGCACCTGCCGAAGGATGCGTCGCGCTGCGCGATCCTCGGCGAGGCGCAGAGCGCCCTGGGCGCGTACGGCGCGTACAAGCCGAACAACCCCGCGCCGGTCGTCGACTACCTGGAATACCACCGCGCGTACAAGACGCCGTACGAGATCGCGATGATGCGCGAGGCGACCAAGCGCGGCGTGCGCGGGCACCGCGCCGCCGAGCGCGCGTTCCGTGCCGGGGCCAGCGAGTTCGGCATCCACCTGGCGTACTGCCAGGCCGCCGGCCAGGACGCCAACGACCTGCCCTACGCGAACATCGTCGCGCTCGACGAACACGCCGCCGTCCTGCACTACACCGATCGCGACCGCATCCCGCCGCGCGATCCGCTCAGCTTCCTGATCGATGCCGGCGGCGCGCACGCCGGCTACGCCTGCGACATCACCCGCACCTACGCGGCCGACACCGGCAGCGAGTTCCAGGCGATGATCGAGGCGGTCGATGCGGCGCAGCTGGGCATGTGCGCGCAGGTGCGCACCGGGTTCGACTACCGCCAGCTCCACCTGGACGCGCACCTGGCGCTGATGCGCGTGCTCGCAGAGTTCGGGGTCATCACCGTGACGCCGGAAGTGGCCGTGGAGAC
>CAMLHR010000119.1 GCA_946479915.1 uncultured Lysobacter sp. | reverse complement strand
GACGCGCTGTACCCGCGTGTTGACCAGGAACGTCTCGACGCGTTGCCGCTGCCGGTGGTAGGTGGCGCGATGCCGGAACCCGGCCAGGTCGAAATCGCTGCCGAGCGCACGGTTGAGGTGCGCGAGCAGGTTCAGGGTGAACGCCGCGGTGACGCCGGCCGCGTCGTTGTACGCGGCCTCGATGAGCGCGGGGTCCTTGTCCAGGTCGATGCCGACCAGGGCGGCGCCCCGCGGCCCCATCGTCTCGCGCATGCCGTGCAGCAACGCGGCGGCCTCGTCCGCCACCAGGTTGCCGAGCGTGGAGCCCGGGAAGAACACGAGCACGCGGTCCGGCGCGATCGACGGTTCGGGCAAGGCGACCCGCCGGGTGAAGTCCGCACACACCGGCAGCAGCTCGATGTCGGAGAACTCTTCGCGCAGGCGCGCCAGGCTGGCCGCGAGCGCCGTCGGCGAGATCTCGATCGGCGTGTACGCGACCGGCGACTCGAGCGCGTCCAGCAGCACGCGGGTCTTGCGCCCGCTCCCGCTGCCGTACTCGACCACGTGCGCGCGCGGCCCCACGGCGGCCGCGATCTCCGGCCCGCGCGCTTCCAGCAGGGCCAGCTCCACCCGCGTCGGGTAGTACTCGGGCTGCCGCGTGATCGCCTCGAACAGCCGCGAACCCTCCGCGTCGTAGAAGTACTTCGAGGGCAGAGACTTCGGGGATTTCGACAGGCCGGCGACCACCTCCGCCCGCATCGGCGCGTGCGTGTCGGTCATGCGTCGCGGGCGAGCCGCAGCCCGGAGAACTGCCAGCGGTCCGGCGGCTGGAAGAAGTTCCGGTAGGTCGCGCGCAGGTGCGAGGCCGGGCTCGCGCAGCTGCCGCCGCGCAGCACCTGCTGGCCGCTCATGAACTTGCCGTTGTACTCGCCCAGCGCGCCCGGCATGGTCGTGAAGCCCGGGTACCCGGCATACGCGCTCGAGGTCCATTCCCACACGTCGCCGAAGAGCTGCTGCAGGCCGTCGAGGCCGGGATCGCCTCCCGCCGGATGCGCGAATCCCGACTCGATGAAGTTGCCGCGCACCGGCGTCGCCGCCGCCGCGTGCTCCCACTCCGCCTCGGTGGGCAGGCGTGCGCCGGCCCAGCGCGCGAAGGCGTCGGCCTCGTACCAGCTGAGGTGGCACACCGGCGCGCGCGGGTCGAGCGCGCGCGAGCCGCCGAGCGTGAACTCGTTGGCCAGGTCGTCGTCCCAGTACAGCGGCGCGCGCCAGCCTTCGGCCTGCACCCGGTCCCAGCCGGCGCTGAGCCAGGCATCGGGTTCGCGATAACCACCCTCCTCGACGAACGCGCGGAACTCCGCGTTGGTCACGGGCCGGTTGGCCAGCGCGTGCGGCTGCAGCAGCGTGCGGTGCCGCGGCGACTCGTTGTCGAAGGCGAACGCGGCGTCCGCGGGCCAGGCGGGCGCGCCGATCTCGACGATGCCCTCCGCGCCGGGGATCCAGCGCAGCGGCACCTCGACCGCCGCGGGCGGCGTCGGCAGGTCGTCCCGCCACGCGGGGCGCAGCGGCTGCGACCAGAACGCATGCTTGATGTCGGTCAGCAGCAGTTCCTGGTGCTGCTGCTCGTGCTGCAGGCCCAGCTCGACGACCTGCAGCAGGCGTGGCGACGGATCGAGCAGCAGCAGGTCCATCCGCTCGTCCACCAGGGCCCGGTGCTCCAGCACCTGCCGCAGCGACGGCCGGGACAGCAAGCCGCGCCGCGGCCGCGCATGGCGCGGGCCGACGCGCTGGTAATAGCTGTTGAACAGGTACGCCCAGTGCGGATCGACGGGCACGTAGCCCGGATCCGCGCCGAGCGCGAACTGCTCGAAGAACCAGCTGGTGTGCGCCAGGTGCCACTTGGCCGGGCTGGCGTCCGGCATCGACTGGAGCTGGGCGTCCTCGGCGGACAGCGAGGCCGCGAGCGCGAGGGTGCGCGCGCGCAGCTCGCGATAGCGGTCGGCGAGGTGCAGGCCCGAGGCTTCGGGGCCGGACCGCTCAGTCGTCGTCGCTGTCATCGTCCCCGAAGTCCGGCGCCGGCACGCCCTCGCGCGACGTCCAGGTGGCCGTGCTCTCGCGCTTGCACCAGTCCGGGACCGCGGCCCTGGGATTCTCGTCCTCCACGCCGATGCACTGGTGGCGTGCGTCCACTTCGGCGTTGGTGTCCCTGTATTCGACGGTGCCGCAACCCGCCAGCGACAGGCAGGCGACGGCAAGGAAAAGCCCGGTGCGATGCATGGCCAGCCCCCTCTCCGGTGTGTCCCCCGAGGATACTCCCGCCGCCGGCCTCAGCGCCCGGGACCCACGTCGATGAACTGCAGGAACTCCGCGCGGGTGCGCGCGTCCTCGCGGAAGCTGCCGAGCATCTTCGACGTGATCATGCTCACCCCGCGCTTGTGCACGCCGCGCGTGGTCATGCATTCGTGCGCGGCCTCGACCACCACGCCCACGCCGCGCGGCTGCAGCGCGCGCAGGATGCAGTTGGCGATCTGCGAGGTCATCTTCTCCTGCACCTGGAAGCGCTTCGAGTAGGCCTCCACCACGCGCGCCAGCTTGCTGATGCCCACGACCTTGCCGTCGGGCAGGTAGCCCACGTGCGCCTTGCCGATGATCGGCGCCATGTGGTGTTCGCAATGGCTCTCGAACTCGATGTCGCGCAGCACGATCATCTCGTCGTAGCCGCAGACTTCCTCGAAGGTGCGCGCGAGGTACTCGTCCGGGTCCAGCGCATAGCCGCTGAACCACTCCTCGTAGGCCTTGACGACCCGCTTGGGCGTGTCGAGCAGGCCTTCTCGCGCCGGATCCTCGCCGGACCAGCGCAGCAGCGTGCGGATCGCCTCCTCGGCCTGGTCGCGGGTGATGTCGTTGCGCGCGTCGCTCATGGGCGGGGTCCGGCCTCGGGAGGCCGTCCATGGTAGCGCGCGGGAAACCCGGCTCAGGCCGGGGGTGGAACGTGCTCGGTCCGGTGCCGGGCCTCGTCGTACCAGCGCCAGACGTGGTCCACCGCCTCGCGGGCCTCGCTCCAGAGCAGCCGCGACGGGCCGCGCGCGGCGTCCCAGCCCAGCTCCAGGCCCGGCTCGGCGACGACGAAGGGGCGGTGCTCGCCATCGCGGTAGGTGTCGATGCCGTAGCGGTAGGCGGGCTCGTAGTCGGTCCAGGTCATGCCGCCGATGTAATACGGCATGGTGTGGAAGACCTGGTGGAACCGGCCCAGGTCCTCGCGCGGGTCGACCGCCTCGGCCGCCTTGTCGCCGGCCCAGGCGCCGAGCGCTCCGCCCGCCGCGGCACCGACCACCAGTCCCGCCGGTCCGCCGACGAGCATCCCGAGCGCGCCGCCCGCGGCACCGCCGGTGAGCGCGGCCGCGCCCGCACCGAACACATGGTCCTTCCTGAGGTTGCCCATGTCGCCCCTCCTCGCACCATGCAGGCCTTCGACGGCCCGAACGCTATGCGCGCGCGTGTTGTGCGCCGGTGAATGCGACGGCGCGCGCCGCGGGTTCAGCTTTGCATCCGGCGCGTGCACGGTGGCCTCCACCGGCCACTCACGTCGTGGAACGGAACATCCGCCCCGGGATCGCAATCCTTGCGACTCCCCGAACGGACCATCGCCGCACACCCCGTGGAGCCGAACCCCATGACACTGCACATCGCCGCCGACGAACTGCTGCAGGAACTGGCCCGCATGGACGCCACGATGGCCGTCGTGGGGCGCCAGGCCGGCCTCGGCCACGACCCGGACCTCGAGCGTCGGCTGGACACGCACCTGCGAGCCTTGCGCGTGCTGCTCGACGCCAACGGCGCGGCGGTCGCCGAGGACACGGTGGATGCCGCCAAGCGCGCGCTCGACAGCGCCGAACCCGATGCGCCGTTGCTGATGCTCAAGATGGCCCGCAACGGCCTGGCCGCCGTGGTGCGGCGGCAGGCCGCCCGCAGCGAAGCCTGGGGCGCGCGCGCCGCCTGACGCTGCACCTGTTCGGGAGCCGCTTCGGCGGACTCGCGGCCTACAATGGCGGTTTCGCCGCCACTGCCGCCGAGCCATGACCCCGGACACCCTCCCGGATACCGCAATCTCCCTCACGCGCCACCTCCTGGAGGAACAGCGCGCCGGCCACATCAACCCGGACCTGCGCCTGCTGATCGAGGTCGTGGCGCGTGCGTGCAAGCGCATCTCGGTCGCGGTCGGCAAGGGCGCGCTCGGCGGCGTGCTGGGGGACGCGGGCACGGGCAACGTCCAGGGCGAGGCGCAGAAGAAGCTCGACGTGATCGCCAACGACGTGCTGCTGGAGGCCAACGCCTGGGGCGGGCACCTGGCGGCCTGCGCGTCGGAGGAGATGGAGCATTGCCACCCGATCCCGGACGCGTTCCCGCGCGGCAACTACCTGCTGCTGTTCGATCCGCTGGACGGCAGCTCCAACATCGACGTCAACGTCTCGGTCGGCACGATCTTCTCCGTGCTCCGCTGCCCCGAGGGCGTCACCAATGCGCGCGACGAGCACTTCCTGCAGCCGGGTCGCGAGCAGGTCGCCGCGGGCTACTGCATCTACGGGCCGAGCACCACGCTGGTGCTGACCATCGGCCACGGCACGCACGAGTTCACGCTGGACCGCGAGCAGGGTTCGTTCGCCCGGACCCGCGCGAACATCCGCATTCCCGAGGAAACGAAGGAATTCGCGATCAACATGTCCAACCAGCGCCACTGGGAAGCGCCGATGCAGGACTACGTGCGCGACCTGCTCGCGGGCGAAACCGGTCCGCGCGGCAAGAACTTCAACATGCGCTGGATCGCGAGCATGGTGGCCGACGTGCATCGCATCCTCACCCGCGGCGGCATCTTCATCTATCCGTGGGACCGCAAGGATCCGA
>CAMLHR010000118.1 GCA_946479915.1 uncultured Lysobacter sp. | reverse complement strand
CCGCAAGCAGGTGCAGCTGATGTTCCGCGAGGGACGCGTCACCGATCCGTCGGGCGAGGTGCTCTACGCGGACGACCAGGTCGCGCACGACGCCGTCCGCGTCGACGGCGAGCCGCTCGACCCGCCCGCGGGGCTGGTGCTCCTGCTGCACAAGCCGGTGGGCTACACCTGCTCCACGCGCGACCCTGGGCGCGTGGTCTACGACCTGCTGCCGCCGCGGTTCCGCCTGCGCTCGCCGGTGCTGTCCACCGTGGGCCGGCTCGACCGCGACACCAGCGGCCTGCTGCTGATGACCGACGACGGCGGGCTGCTGCACCGGATCGTGTCACCGAAGGCGAAGCTGGCGAAGGTGTACGAGGCGACGCTCGCGGAGGACCTGCGCGGCGACGAGGGGGACATCTTCGCCAGCGGCACGTTGATGCTGGAGGGCGACACGACGCCGCTCGCACCGGCGGGGTTCGAGGCGGTCGACGCGCGGCATGCGCGCGTGGTGCTGACGGAAGGGCGGTACCACCAGGTGCGGAGGATGTTCGCGGCGGTGGGGAACCATGTGGTCGCGCTGCATCGCAGCCGGGTGGGGGGGCTGGGGCTGGGCGGGTTGGGGAAGGGGGCTTGGCGGGTGTTGGGGGAGGGGGATGTGGCGCGGCTGTTCGGGTGAATGCTTCGCCGCTGAAGCGGCTCCTACACGAGGGCCGGGTTTCGCCGCTTTAGCGGCTCTTGCATCGCCGCCTTGGCGGCTCCTACAGGGCCTTTTTATTCGAGTAGGCGGCGATAGCCTTCGGTGCCGAGGCGTTCGAGGGTCTTGATGTTGCGGTCGATGATGGCGTCGGGGTCGGGGTAGGCCTCGACGGCGCGGGAGACGCTCTCCTCGCGGAGCAGGTGCAGCATCGGGTAGGGCGAGCGGTTGGTGCAGTTCGCGGGGTCGTCGGGGTCGCTGTCGGCGAACACGTAGTCCGGGTGGAAGCTGGCGACCTGGAGTTCGCCCTCCAGGCCCAGGGCCTCGACCGCCGCGTCGGCCTGGTCCAGGAAGTCGTTGTAGTCGAGGAAGTCGCCGAGCACGTCGGGGTGGATGAGCAGCGTGGTCTCGACCATCGCCGGATCGGCCGCGTGCAGGAACTCGAGTTCGCGGGTCAGGTCCGCCAGCAAGTCGGTGGGCGTGATCGCCTCGCTCAAGACGTAGCGCACCTGGTTGCGCACGTGGACGGCCTTGGCGAACGGGCACAGGTTGAGCCCGATCACCGCGCGCTGCAGCCAGTGGCGGGTGGCGGAGACGGGGTCGTCGTCGATGGCGTGCATGGCGGCGCGAGGATAGCGCCTTCCGCCGGCGGCGCCCCGCGCGCATGCTGGCGCCATGTCCATGCCCCCGCCGCCGCCCGCGCCGCTGCCGCTCCGCCCGGTCGCCGGCTCCACAGGCAACGCCACCCACAACACGCGCGCCATTGTGGCGATGCTGCTGGCCGTGGGCCTGCTGTCGGTGATGGACGCCGGGATGAAGGCGCTCTCCGGCGGCTACCCACCGCTGCAGGTGGCCGCGCTGCGCGGTGGCGCCTCGCTGCCGCTGCTGCTCGCCTGGGCGCTGTGGACCGTGGGCCCGCGGCCGCTGCTGCGCGCGCGCTGGTCGCTGCACCTGCTGCGCGGCGCGATCGGCATCGGGATGCTGTCGGCCTTCGTGTACGCCCTGCAGACGCTGTCGCTGGCCAACGCCTACGCCATCTTCTTCGTCGCGCCGCTGCTGATCACGGCGCTGTCGGTGCCGCTGCTGGGCGAGCACGTGGGCCCGCGCCGCTGGGGTGCGATCGCCGCCGGCCTGGTGGGCGTGTTCGTCGCGTTGCGTCCCACCGGCGAGGGCATCGCCAGCCTCGCGGGCCTGGCCGTGTTGTGCGCGGCGCTGGGCTACGCGGTGTCCGCGATCACGGTGCGGATCCTGTCGCGCACCGATTCCACGCAGGCGATGGTGGTGTGGCTGATGGCCTTCGTCGCGCTCGGCGCCGGCGCGCTGGCGTGGCCCGCCTGGGTCCCCATCGCGCGGGGCGACCTGTGGATCGTGGCGGGCATCGGCCTGGCCGGCGCGCTGGGCCAGGTGGCCGTCACCGAGGCCTTCCGGCAGGGCGAGGTGTCGCTGGTCGCGCCGTTCGAATACACGGCGCTGGCCTGGGGCGTGGGGCTGGATGTCGCGTTGTGGGGGATCGTGCCGGACGTGGCCACCTGGCTTGGTGCCGCCATCGTCATCGCGAGCGGGCTATACCTGCTGCGCCGCGAGCGCGTGCGCGCCGAGGAAGCAGCCTCGGAAGCCGCCGCGGCCGACGCGGTTGGCGGCTCCGGCGCCGCGCGGCCACAATAGTCCTCTTCCCCACGTTCCGGAGTCCCCATGGCCGCCCCCAAGGAAGCGCGCGTCCCCGATATCGGCGGGTTCGACGACGTGCCGGTGATCGAGGTGCTGGTCTCGCCCGGCGACACCGTGGCGAAGGACCAGGGCCTGGTGACGCTGGAATCAGACAAGGCGACGATGGAAGTCCCCGCGCCGTTCGCCGGCGTGGTGAAGGAAGTGAAGGTCAAGGTCGGCGACACGCTGTCCGAGGGCGGCGTGGTGGCGCTGATCGAGGCCGAGGGCGAGGGCGCCGACAAGGCACCGGAGCGCGCGCAGCCCGAAGGCGATGCGCGCAAGCCCACGGCCGAGACGGGCACGAAGACGCGTCCCGCCGCCGTGCCTGCCGAGGCCGACGAGGTCACGAAGCGCGACGTCGCGGCACACACGGACGGTGGCGAGGGTTGGGACGCGGAGACGCCGGACGCCGGCCGCCCGCGCACGCCGCCGGTCGCGTTCGATTCGGATTCCGTCTTGCCGGACAAGGTCCCCTACGCGAGTCCCGCGGTGCGCCTGTTCGCGCGAGAGCTCGGCGTGGACCTGTCGCTGGTCCCGGGCAGTGCGCGCGCCGGCCGGATCACGAAGGAAGACGTGCAGCAGTTCGTGAAGCAGGCCATGCGCGGCGGCGCAGGGGCCGGCGCGATCGCCGGTGGCGGTGCGGGCGGCCTGCAACTGCTGCCCTGGCCGAAGGTGGACTTCTCGAAGTTCGGCCCGGTCGAGAAGCGCGAGCTCTCGCGCATCCAGAAGCTGTCCGGCGCGAACCTGGCGCGCAACTGGGCGATGATCCCGCACGTCACCCAGCACGAGGACGCGGACGTCACCGAACTGGAGGCGCTGCGCGTCGCGCTCAACAAGGAAAACGGCAAGGCCATCGAGAAGGGCGCCAAGCCCAAGCTCACGATGCTCGCGTTCCTGATGAAGGCCGCGGCCAATGCCCTGAAGGAATTCCCCGACTTCAACGCCTCGCTCGAGCCCGACGGGCAGACGCTGGTGATGAAGCAGTACGTCCACATCGGCTTCGCCGCGGACACCCCGGGCGGGCTGGTCGTGCCGGTGGTGCGCGACTGCGACCGCAAGGGCGTGCTGGAGATCGCCGCGGAGACATCCGAGCTCGCCGCGCGCGCCCGCGAGGGCAAGCTCGGGCCGGCGGACATGCAGGGCGGCTGCTTCACCATCAGCTCGCTGGGCGGCATCGGCGGCACCAAGTTCACGCCGATCGTCAACGCGCCGGAAGTGGCGATCCTCGGCGTCTCGCGCGCCGACACGCGCCCGGTGTGGGACGGCAAGGCGTTCCAGCCGCGGCTCGTGCTGCCGCTGTCGCTGAGCTACGACCATCGCGTGATCGACGGCGCCGCCGCGGCGCGGTTCGCGGTGTACCTGTCCAACCTGCTCGGCGACCTGCGCCGCGCGCTGCTCTGAGGGCGCGGCGATGGCTGACACCTTTGAAGTGAAGGTCCCCGACATCGGCGGGTTCGACAACGTGCCGGTGATCGAGGTGCTCGTCGCCGTCGGCGACACGGTCGCGAAGGACCAGGGGCTGGTCACGCTGGAATCGGACAAGGCGACGATGGAAGTGCCGTCGCCGGCGGCCGGCGTGGTCAAGGCGCTGAAGGTCAAGGTCGGCGACGACGTGTCGGAGGGGGCCGTGATCGCGGTGCTCGAGGGCGAAGGCCAAGGCGACGCCAAGGCGTCCACCGGGTCGAAGTCCGAGCCGAAGTCTGAGCCGAAGCCCGAGCCGAAGCAGGCCGAATCCGCACTCGCGGAGAAGCCCGCCCCGAAGCAGGAACAGGCGCCGCCGCCCCCGCCGCGCGGCGAAGGGGCGGACCTCGGCGACGCGCCACAGCCGGCGCAGGCCAGCGGGCGCAAGCCCGACGTGGAATGCGGGATGCTGGTGCTGGGCGCCGGCCCCGGCGGCTACACCGCGGCGTTCCGCGCGGCGGACCTCGGCCTCGACACGGTGCTGGTCGAGCGATTCGCCACGCTCGGCGGCGTCTGCCTCAACGTCGGCTGCATCCCGTCGAAGGCGCTGCTGCACGCCGCCAAGGTCATCTCCGAGGCCGAGGAGATGGGCCACTTCGGCGTGAAGTTCGCCAAGCCGAAGGTCGACGTCGACGGCCTGCGCGGCTGGAAGGAGAGCGTGGTCAAGAAGCTGACCGGCGGCCTCTCCGGCCTCGCCAAGGGGCGCAAGGTCACGGTCGTCGAGGGCGTCGGCAGCTTCACCGGGCCGAACTCGATCGAGGTCAAGGGCAAGGACGGGACCAAGACCGTCACCTTCGACCAGTGCATCATCGCCGCCGGCTCCGAGCCGGTGACCCTGCCCTTCATCCCGCACGACGACCCGCGGGTGATCGACTCGACCGGCGCGCTCGAGCTCGAGGGCATCCCGAAGCGGATGCTGGTGATCGGCGGCGGCATCATCGGGCTCGAGATGGCGACGGTCTACGACGCGATCGGCGCGAAGATCACCATCGTCGAGTTCATGGACCAGATCATCCCCGGCGCCGACGCCGACATCGTCAAGCCGCTCTTCAAGAGG
>CAMLHR010000117.1 GCA_946479915.1 uncultured Lysobacter sp. | reverse complement strand
GCCGAACTTGAACGCGATGCCGGCCACGACGAACGCGACGCCCGTCAGCAGCAGGGCGCGGTCCGCGCCATCCGCCGCCGCAGAGATCGACGCCAGGTCCAGCGTGCCGGTCGCGCCGTAGGTGAGCGACATGCCGTACAGCAGCATGCCCGAGGACAGCGAACCGAGGACGAAGTACTTCACCGCCGCCTCGGACGCGAGCGGGTTGTCGCGGTCGATCGCGACCAGCGCGTACTGGCACAGCGCCAGCAGCTCCAGGCCGACGTAGACCATCGCCAGGTTGCCGGCCGACACCATCAGCATCATGCCGATGGTCGCGAACACGACCAGCACCGGGATCTCGCCCTTGAACAGCCCGCGATCGCGCATGAACGGCCAGATGTAGGCCAGCGACAGCGCGCTCAGCGCCAGGATGCCGACCTTCAGCACGTCGGCCATCGTGTCGCGGACGAACATCCCGTCCATCACGATCCCCTGCCCGCCCGTGCCGGTGGCGACCAGGACGATGCCGGCCAGCAGGAGGCCCATCGCGCCGAGCTGGGTCACGAGGCGGCGCCGCTCGTCGACGAACAGGTCCAGCATCAGCAGCGCGAACGCGCCACCGGCCAGCACCAGTTCGGGCACCAGCGGCATCAGGTCGGCGGCGCTGCGCAGGGCGGGCGTGAAGGTCATCGGTCTTCGTTCCTTACAACTTGCTTGCCGACAGCTGGGCCGCCAGCTGCGCGATCGACGGTTCCATCAGGTCGGTCAGCGGCCTGGGGTATACGCCGAGCGCGATCACGCCAGCCGCGAACACGCCGAGCACGATCCACTCGCGGCGGTCGAGGTCGGCCAGCGCCGCCACGTTCGCGTTCGCCACGTCGCCGAACACGACGCGCTTGATCATCCACAGGGTGTAGGCCGCGCCCAGGACCAGCGTGATCGCGGCCGTGAACGCGAGCAGCGGGTGCTGCTGGAAGCTGGCCAGGATCACCATGAACTCGCCGACGAAGCCGGAGGTGCCGGGCAGGCCGGAGTTCGCCATCGCGAACAGCACGAAGAACGCGGCGAACCACGGCATCACGTTCACCACGCCGCCGTAGTCCCGGATCATGCGGCTGTGCATGCGGTCGTACAGGACGCCGACGCAGGAGAACATCGCGCCGGAGATGAAGCCGTGGCTGACCATCTGCACCATCGCGCCCTGCAGGCCCAGGCGCGCCGCGTCCAGGTTGCCGGTGTCGCGCACCAGCGCGAACGCGATGAACGTGCCCAGGGTCACGAAGCCCATGTGCGAGATCGACGAATAGGCGATCAGCTTCTTCATGTCGTCCTGCACCAGGGCGACGAAGCCGATGTAGACCACCGCGACGAGGCTGAGCGCGATCACCAGCCACGCCCACTCGTGCCCGGCGTCGGGGACGATCGGCAGCGTGAAGCGCAGGAAGCCGTACCCGCCGATCTTCAGCATGATCGCCGCCAGCACCACCGAACCGCCGGTCGGCGCCTCGACGTGGGCGTCCGGCAGCCAGGTGTGCACCGGGAACATCGGCACCTTCACCGCGAACGCGGCCAGGAACGCGAAGAACAGCCAGACCTGCTCGGTCATCGTCAGCGGCAGCGCCGCCAGGTCCGCGAGCTGCCAGCTCCCGCCCTTGAGGTACAGGTACACCAGCCCGACCAGCATGAACACCGAGCCGAGGAAGGTGTAGAGGAAGAACTTCAGCGAGGCGTACACCCGGCGCGGACCGCCCCAAACGCCGATGATGATGAACATCGGGATGAGCATCGCCTCGAAGAACGCGTAGAACAGCATCGCGTCCATGGCGCTGAACACGCCGACCATCAGGCCCTCGAGGATCAGCATCGCCGCGCCGTACTGCGCCACCCGGCGCTCGATCGAGCCCCAGGCGCCGACCAGCACCAGGACCGTCACCAGCGTCGTCAGCCCGATCAGCGCGACCGAGATGCCGTCCGCGCCGAGCGCGTAGCGGATGTCGTACGCCGGGATCCACGCATGCTGCTCCACGAACTGCATGCCGCCGTCCGCGAAGTCGAAGCCGGCGAACAGCGGGAGCGACAGGACCAGCGCGGCCAGCGCGACCGCCAGCCCGGTCCAGCGGGCCAGGCGCACGCGCCCGTTGCCCATCAGCAGCAACAGCACGCCGCCGAGGATGGGGAGCCAGGTCAGGAGGCTGAGCAGGGGCCAGTTCGCCACGTGTCGTCAATCCAGTCGATGCAAGGCCGGGCTCAGGTCCACCACCGGATCAGCACCGCGAGCAGTGCGATCAGGCCGAGGATCATCGCGAAGGCGTAATGGAACAGGAAGCCGGACTGCGCCCGGCGCGTGAGCCGCGCGGCGAGGTCGACGACCCGCGCGCTGCCGTTGACGAAGAAGCCGTCGATCACCCACGTGTCGAAGGCACGCGACAGGCGGCCGGTCGCGACGCCGCCGCCGGCGAAGCCGTCGATCCACAGCCGGTCGAAGCCGTACTTCTCCTCGAGCACGCGCCTGGGCCAGGCCAGCGCATGCGCGAACTTCGCGGGCAGGCCCGGCATCCAGAGGTACATCACGGTGGCCAGCAGGACGCCCGCGACCATGAGCCAGAAGGTCGGGGTCTGCACGGCGTGCATGGCGAACGCGCCTGGCCCATGGAACTCGGCGGCCAGCGCGGCCATCGGGTCGTTGACCCGCAGCACGTCGATCGCGCCGAGGAAGAAGTCGCCGTGCAGCATCGGGCCGACGGTGAAGTAGCCGATGAAGATGGACGGGATTGCCAGCAGGACGAGCGGCATCGTCACCACCCACGGCGACTCGTGCGGCGGATGGTCCGCGTCCACCACGTGGTGGTGGTCGTCGTGCGCCGCATGCGGGTCATGGGGCTTCTCGTCCCAGCGCGGCTTGCCGTGGAAGGTCAGGTACAGCAGCCGGAAGCTGTAGAACGCGGTCACCGCCACGCCGCCGAGCACCGCCCAGTAGCCGTAGGTCGCGATCCAGTGGCCGGAGGTGTGGGCGTTGTGCGCCGCCGCTTCGATGATCGTGTCCTTCGAGTAGAAGCCGCTGAAGAACGGCGTGCCGATCAGCGCCAGCGAGCCGATGATCATCGTGACCCAGGTGACCGGCATGTACCTGCGCAGGCCGCCCATGTAGCGCATGTCCTGCTCGTGGTGCATGCCGATGATCACCGAGCCGGCGCCCAGGAACAGCAGCGCCTTGAAGAAGGCGTGGGTCATCAGGTGGTACACGCCCGCGGTATAGGCCGACACGCCGAGCGCGACGGTCATGTAGCCCAGCTGCGACAGGGTCGAATACGCGACCACGCGCTTGATGTCGTTCTGGACGATGCCGATCAGCCCGGTGAAGAAGGCCGTCGTCGCGCCGATGAACAGCACGAACAGCAGGGCGGTCTCCGACAGCTCGAACAGCGGCGACATGCGCGCCACCATGAAGATGCCCGCGGTCACCATCGTCGCGGCGTGGATCAGCGCCGAGATCGGCGTCGGGCCCTCCATCGAGTCGGGCAGCCAGACGTGCAGCGGCACCTGCGCGGACTTGCCCATCGCGCCGATGAACAGGCAGGTGCAGATCAGCGTCGCCACCTGCCACTGCGTGCCGTCGAAGATCGAGACGGTGGCCCCCGACAGCACCGGGCCGGCGTTCGCGAACACCGTGGCGTAGTCCAGGGTGCCGAACCAGTACAGCACGCCCGCGATGCCCAGCAGGAAGCCGAAGTCGCCGACGCGGTTGACCAGGAACGCCTTGAGGTTGGCGAAGATCGCGCTGGGGCGGCGGTACCAGAAGCCGATCAGCAGGTAGGAGACCAGGCCCACCGCTTCCCAGCCGAAGAACAGCTGCATGAAGTTGTTGCTCATGACGAGCATCAGCATCGAGAAGGTGAACAGCGAGATGTAGGCGAAGAAGCGCTGGTAACCCGGGTCCTCGGCCATGTAGCCGATCGTGTAGACGTGCACCAGCAGCGACACGAAGGTGACGACCACCATCATCATCGCCGTCAGCCGGTCCACCATGAAGCCGACGTGGGCCTCGTAGCCGCCGACCTGGAACCAGGTGTAGACGTTGGCGTTGAACGGCGCGGCGCCCTGCCCGACCAGCTGCCACAGCACGTAGCAGGACAGCGCGCAGCTGCCGGCCACGCCGAGGATGGTGACCCAGTGCGCGCCCGCGCGGCCGATGCGGCGGCCGAACAGGCCGGCCACCACCGCGCCGATGAGCGGCAGCAGCACGATCCACGTCAGGAGCGCCTGCGAAAGCGTGATTGCGGTGCCAGGCATCGGCTCAGCCCTTCAACGAGTCGATTTCGGCCACGTTGATCGTGCGCCGGTTGCGGAACAGGGTGACCAGGATCGCCAGGCCGATCGCGGCCTCGGCCGCGGCCACCGTGAGGATGAAGAACACGAAGACCTGCCCGGCCGCGTCGCCCAGGTGGCGCGAGAACGCCACGAAGTTGCTGTTGACAGCGAGCAGCATCAGCTCGATGGACATCAGCAGGATCAGCACGTTCTTCCGGTTGAGGAAGATGCCGGCCACGCTGATGCAGAACAGCGCCGCGCCGAGCGCGAGGAAATGCCCGAGGGACAGGCTGGTGCCGAGCAGGCTCATGGCGTGTCCTCCTGGCCGCCGGACGGGGCGTCGTGGGCGCGGGTGGCCGCGCCCTGGCGCGGCGACGACGGCATGCTGACCAGGCGCACGCGGTCGCGCGCCCGCACGCTCGCCTGCGCGCCGGGGTCCTGTTGCTTGACCGACGGCCGCTTGCGCAGGGTCAGGGTCACCGCGGCGATGACCGCCACGGTGAGGATCAGCGCGGCGACCTCGAACGGCAGCAGGAAGCGCGTGAACAGCGTCCGCGCGATCCACCCCGTGTTCGACAGGTCGGCCGCCTCGGCCGGATCGACCGGCAGCGCGTCCATGCGCGCG
>CAMLHR010000116.1 GCA_946479915.1 uncultured Lysobacter sp. | reverse complement strand
GAGGCCCGCGGCGTCGTCGATCGCGCCCGTGCCCAGGTCCCACGAATCCAGGTGCCCGCCGATCAGCACGACCTCGTCGGGTCGCTCGCTGCCGGTGATCTCGCCGATGACGTTGTACGACGTGGCCGTGCCGTCCCAGCCCGTGTCCAGGGCGAGGCGCACGCGCACCGGTTCGCCCAGCGCGAGCAGGCGCGTGAGCTGGTCGGCGTCCGGGATCGACAGCGCGGCCGCGGGGACCGGCACCAGGCCCTCGTCGTAGCGCGTGCCGCCCGTGTGCGGGTTGCGGTGCGAATCGGTGCCGGCCGAGCGCATCAGGTAGCCGATCGCGCCGGCGCGGATGGCCGCCGACGGGCCGCGCGAACGCACCCGCGAGCCTGTGCCGTAACCGCTGCCGTCGCGCGCGCGCTCCATCCGGTAGTCGACGAACGCGAGCTTGCCCGCGAGCGACCCGGCCGGCGCCGCCTCGAGCGCGGCCAGGTCCGGGAAGCGCACGATCTCGCCTTCCACCGTGCCGCCGGGGCTGCCGCCGAGCGCGGTCACCACGAGCGGCTGCGGATGCGCACCCACGACGGCCGCGTGCTCGCTCCGGCGGACCCAGCGCGGGAACGTCACCGCCTCGGTCCACACGCGGTCGTAGCCGAGTTCGCGGAACTTCGCCACGGCCCACGCGACCGCGCGCGCGTCGGCCTCGCTGCCGCCCGGGCGCGGGCCGACCTCGGTCGTGAGCGACTCGACGATGGCGTAGCCCAGCCCGCTGTCGAGCGCGGTGTCGCGCAACCGGGCGGCGGTCGCCATCGCGGCGTCGTCGATGCGGGTCGGCTGGACGGGCTCCTGCGCCTGCGCGGACGCGGCGAACAGGAGGACGGCGAGGCAGGACTTCAGGCGCATGGGCATCTCGTGGTCGGAATGGGTTACCGCTTCAGCGCGTCGCGGATCTCGCGCAGCAGCAGGACTTCCTCGCTCGGCGCGGCCGGCGCGGCCTCGGCGGGCTTGTTCATGTGGTTGTACGCCTTCACCACCAGGAAGATGACGAACGCGACGACCAGGAAGTCCACCACGGTCTGCAGGAACGCGCCGTAGGTGAGGACCGGCGCGGCGGCTTCCTGCGCGGCCGCGAGGCTGGCGTAGGCCTTGCCGTCGAGCGCGACGTAGAGCTGCGAGAAGTCGACGCCGCCGACGACCAGCCCGACCAGCGGCATGATCATGCCGTCGACCAGCGCGGTGACGATCCGCCCGAACGCCGCGCCGATCACCACCGCCACCGCCAGGTCGAGCACGTTGCCGCGCGCGATGAATGCCTTGAACTCGCTGACCATCCCCATGGTGCGTCTCCTCTAGTCGAGCCGGTCGACGATGGTCCCGCGCAGCTCGAGCAGGTCGTCGAGCGTGGCGCGGAACCGGTTGCCGGGCAGCAGCGGGCCGACGCCCGCCGGCGTGCCCATGAACACGAGGTCGCCCGCGCGCAGCGCGTAGAGCTTCGAGAGCTCGTCCAGGATCTCCGGGACCGACCAGATCATGGCGTCCAGCGTGGACGACTGGCGCAGGACGCCGTCCACTTCCAGCGACAGCGTCCGCGCGGCGAGTTCGCCCACCGCGCCCGCCGGCAGCAGGGCGCTCGCGGGCGCCGAGTGGTCGAAGGCCTTGCCTGTGTCCCAGGGCAGGCCCCTGGCCTTCGCCGCCGCCTGCAGGTCGCGGCGCGTCAGGTCCAGGCCGATGCCGTATCCGAAGACCCCGTGCTCCCCGAGCGCCACGACCAGTTCCACCTCGTGGTGCAGGTCGCGCGTGCCGGGGGGATAGGGGATGTCGCCGCCGCCGGGCACCAGCGCGTCGGCGGGCTTCATGAAGAAGACGGGCGTGCCGCGTTCGGCGCCGGTCGGCACCGCGGCGCCCATTTCGCGCGCATGGTCGGCGAAGTTGCGCCCGACGCAATGGATGCGCCGGACGGGAAAGGTGGCGTTGTCCGCGGCGGCCCCGGCGACGCGCAGCCGGGGCTGCGGCGGGGCGGGGAACACGTCGGCGAAGGCCCGGTCGCCCAAGGCGGCCCGGTCAGCGGGCCAGGGGCAGGCCGGGCTTCCCGACCACCCGGTACTCGCCCTCGACGACCTGGCGCGGCCGCGCGGCCGGCTTCCCGCGGCTGCGCAACAGGCGCAGCGCCACGCCGGCCAGCAGCATCGCGGCGCCGACGAACACGCCGACGACGACCATCGCCGCCAGCACGCACAGTCCGACGAGGCCGACGAGCAGCCGCACCACCGGATTGCGCGGCTTGCGCGGCGCGAACAGGCCATGCAGGCGCGTGGTGTCGAATCGGTAGGCTCTGGCGAACATCTGCAATGGGACAATGTCGGGTGGAAACCGGGCGGGCAGTATCGGGTGACGACCAGGTGAGCGTGTAATGAACTCGTTAAACGTGCCGCTCGTCACGCTCACGGCGCTGCCGGAGGGCGAAGTCGTCGCCGTCGACGCCGTGGTCGATGGCGACGCGGAGTCCGTGATGCTGTTGCGCCAGGGCGACGCGGTGCGCGCCTGGCTCAACGTCTGCCCGCACGCGGGGCGCCGACTCGACTGGGCGCCGGGCAGGTTCCTGCGCACGAAGGACGGCGGCCTGGTGTGCGCGGTGCACGGCGCGACGTTCGAGCTCGTCGGCGGCGTGTGCGTCGGGGGCCCCTGCCGTGGCGATGCGTTGCGCGCGGTGCCCGTCGACGTGCGCGACGGCGCGGTCTGGCTCGCGGCGGCCGGCGTCAGAACAGCAGGTTGACCGCGATCACGATCACGACCAGGTAGGCCAGCGAGAGCGGTCCGGCGACGCGCCACAGCTCGCCGCTGCGATAGTCCGCCGGGCCGGTGATCATGGACATGATCGGGTTCGACGCGGTCATGAAGTTGTTGGATGCCGACAGCGCGACGATGAGGGCGAACACCGTCGGGTCGCCGCCCGCCGCCAGCGCCATGTTGATGGCCATCGGCACCATGACGATCGTCGCGCCGACGTGGCTGATCACCAGCGAGAACGTCGAGGTCAGCAGCGCGAGCGCGGCCTGCAGCACCCAGTCCGGCAGGCCGTCCGGCAGCTGGTCCAGCGTGTGGCCGGCGATCCACGCGGCGGCGCCGCTGCTGTCCATCGCCCAGCCCAGCGGGATCAGGCAGGCCATCAGGAACACGGTCTTCCAGTTGATGGCCGCGTAGGCCTCGTCGATCTGCAGCACGCCGGTGACGAGCATGCCGGCCACGCCGGTCATCAGCGCGATCGACACCGGCAGGCGCGTGGACAGCGCCAGCAGCATCGTGATCGCGAACACGACCATGGCGATCCGGAACTTGTGCGGGCGCTGCTCGCCCTTCGGGAAGTCGGTGACCACGACCAGGTCCTTCGACTTCGCCGCCGTCGCCAGGTCGGTCCAGATGCTGTGCAGCACCAGCATGTCGCCGGCGCGCAGCGGCACGTCGCGCACGTCCTCGCGCAGCACCTGCTTGTCGCGGTTGATGGCCAGCAGGCTGATGCCGTGCTTCTTGCGCAGCTGCAGCTCGCCGGCGCGCTTGCCGATGAACTTCGACGTCGGCGGCACCACGGCCTCGGAGATGCCCGCGCGGCTGGGGTTGAACAGGTCGCCGAAGTGGCGCAGCCGCGACGACAGCCGCAGGAAGTTGTTCTGCGCGAAGTCGGAGATGGCCTGGCGGCCGCCCATGACGCCCAGCACGCTGCCCACCCACAGGCGCGCGTCGGCGGGCGGCGCCAGGCGCGACTCGTTGCCGGTCTTCAGCGCCAGCAGCAGCGGCGAGCCGTGCAGCGCCTCGGCCTCGCCCAGCGACATGCCCACCAGCGGGCTGTCGGCGCCGACAGTCAGCTCGTACACGTCGCCCTCGATGCCGTACGACTGCGCGAAGTAGCTCTGCGTGCGCGCCGGCGTGACGCCCTTGTCGCCGTCCGGGCGCAGCAGCCTGTCGCCGAACAGGTGGAAGTACAGCAGCGCCAGGCCCAGCAGGGTCAGGCCGATCGGCAGGGGCGCGAACATGCGCAGCGGCTCGAGCGTCGCCACGCCCGAGGGCAGGTTGGCGTTGGCCGACACCAGCAGGTCGTTGAGCAGGATCAGCGGCGAGTTGCCGACCATCGTCAGCGTGCCGCCCATGACGATCGCCGCGGCCAGCGGCAGCAGCAGGCGCGACAGCGGCAGGCCGGTGCGCGAGGAAAGCCGCGAGGCGACGGGCAGGTAGAGCGCCATCACCGACGGGTTCTGCATGATCGAGGAGTTGAGGCCGGCGACCGCGGAGGTGAGCAGCAGCAGGCGTTGCTCGACGCCGTGCGCGCGCCGCAGCAGCCAGCCGGCCAGGCGGTTGAGCGCGCCGGTCCGGTCGAGCCCGGCGCCCAGGATCATGGTCGCGATGATGCTGATGACCGCGTTGCCCGAGAACCCGTCGAAAAGGTCCTCCGGCGCGACCAGGCCGGTGAGCCCGAGCAGCACGAGGACGACCAGGGCCACGACGTCCGCGCGGATCCGCTCGAACAGGAACATCGCCATCGTGAACGCCACCAGCCCCAGCACCAGCTTCATGTCGGTGGTGAGCGTCAGGGCTTCCATTCGGCGTCAGGCGTCAGGCGTCAGGCGGTCGTACAGCAGGTCCCACACGCCGTGGCCGAGTCGCAGGCCGCGGGCCTCGAAATGCGTCTCCGGACGCCAGGGCGGCCGGGGCACCGCCCCGCGCGGGCCCGCGCGGTTGGCGATGCCGGGGGTCGCGTCCAGCACGTCCCACATCTGCTCGGCATAGTCCTGCCAATCGGTCGCAAGGTGCAAGCGACCGCCCGGCGCGAGCTTGCGCACCAGCAGCGCGGCGAACGCCGGGTTCACCAGGCGGCGCTTGTGGTGGCGCTTCTTGTGCCACGGGTCCGGGAAGTAGATGCGGATCTCATCGAGGCTGCC
>CAMLHR010000115.1 GCA_946479915.1 uncultured Lysobacter sp. | reverse complement strand
GACGTCGGCGTCGGTGATCATCCCCAGGTCGCCGTGCGCGGCCTCGCCGGGGTGGACGTAGAAGGCCGGGGTCCCGGTGGAGGCCAGCGTGGCGGCGATCTTGCGCGCGACGTGCCCGGACTTGCCCATGCCGGTGCAGACCACGCGGCCGGTGCACGCGAGCAGCAGCCGGCAGGCGGCGGAGAAGTCGCGGTCCAGGCGGGTCGCCAGCGCCTCGAGCGCGCGCGTCTCGATCTCGAGCACGCGCCGCCCGCTGGCGGCCAGCGCCGCATCGGCGGCGGCATCGTGGCGGGCGTCGGCGACGGGTGCCTGTGACGGGGTTGTACGCGCCATGGTCGGGGGGCTTCCGCTAGACTGGGCGGCAGTTTACGCGCAACGACCCGCAGCCCCCGATGAACCCCGAGACCATCCGCGAATTGATCGAGCAGGGGCTGCCGGGCGCCCGCGCCACCGTGCAGGGCGACGACGGCGTCCACTTCGAGGCGACGGTGGTGAGCGAGGCGTTCGCCGGCAAGCTGCCGCTCGCGCGCCATCGCCTGGTCTACGCGACGCTCGGGGAGCGGATGGGCGGCGAGATCCACGCGCTCGCGCTGCGGACGCTGACGCCCGACGAAGCCGGCGCGTAGCCGCCCATGCAGAAGATCGTGGTCCAGGGCGGCGTGCCCCTCAGGGGCGAGGTCCGCATCTCCGGCGCCAAGAACGCCGTGCTGCCCATCCTGTGCGCGACGCTGCTCGCCGACGGCGAGGTCGAGATCGGCAACGTCCCGAACCTGCACGACGTCAAGACCACGCTGCGCCTGCTGGCCGAACTCGGCGTGGGCGTCACGATGGACGACGACTTCACGCTGCACATCGACCCGACGCAGGTCACCAGCCACGTGGCGCCGTACGAGCTGGTCAAGACGATGCGCGCCTCGGTGCTGGTGCTCGGGCCGCTGCTCGCGCGGCACGGCGCGGCCGAGGTGTCGCTGCCGGGCGGCTGCGCGATCGGTTCGCGACCGGTGGACCTGCACCTGAAGGGCCTGCGCGCGCTGGGCGCGGACATCTCGGTCGAGGCCGGCTACATCAAGGCATCGGCATCGCGGCTGCGCGGGGCGCACCACGTGTTCGAGTTCGCCAGCGTGGGCGCGACGGAGAACGTGCTGATGGCGGCCACGCTGGCCGAGGGGCGCACGGTGCTCGAGAACGCCGCGCGCGAGCCTGAGATCGTGGACCTGGCCGACTGCCTCAACGCGCTCGGCGCCAGCGTCGTCGGCGCCGGCACGGGGCAGATCGTGATCGAGGGCGTGGAGCGCCTGCGCGGCGGCCGCCACAGGGTGCTGCCCGACCGCATCGAGACCGGCACGTTCCTGGTCGCCGCGGCGATGACGGGGGGCTCCATCGTGACGACGCACGCCAGGCCCGACACGCTGGACGCGGTGCTCGACAAGCTGGAGGAGGCGGGCGCCACCATCGAGTGCGACGGCCACCGCATCGCGCTCGACATGGGCGGCCGGCGGCCGCGCGCGGTGGACGTGGCGACGGCCCCGCATCCGGGTTTCCCGACGGACATGCAGGCGCAGTTCATGGCGATGGACTGCATCGCGGACGGCGTGGGCATGGTCACGGAGACGATCTTCGAGAACCGCTTCATGCACGTGCAGGAACTGCAGCGGCTCGGGGCGGACATCCGGATCGAGGGGCACACGGCCGTGGTGCACGGCGTGCCGGGCCTCAGCGGGGCGCCGGTCATGGCGACGGACCTGCGCGCATCGGCGTCGCTGATCCTGGCGGGGCTGGTGGCCGACGGCGAGACCACCATCGACCGCATCTACCACCTCGACCGCGGCTACGAGCGCATCGAGGAAAAGCTCTCTGCCCTCGGCGCCCGCATCCGCCGCGTCGACTGACCGACGACCCCCTCCAATCCCGTGGGAGCCGCTTCAGCGGCGATGCTCCTGCGCTTTCCTGCGAACGCCCGCGCTCCCCGCGCAGCGTCAGTCGATGGACTTCAGGCGCAGGTCCATCGCGTCCTCGCCGTCCTCGCGCTGGAGGATGCGGGCAGGGACGGGGAGGCCCTTCACGATCCAGGCGATGGTCTCGCGGTCGCCGTCGGTGCGCGACACCTTCACCGCGTGGTGCGATTCGCCCTCGATCGTGACCTGCTCGGTGCCGACGACCGTGTAGTGGTGGTCCTTGACGCGGCCGTCGTCCACCAGGCGGTAGTCGAGCGACGTGCCGGCGGCGACGTCGCGGGCGAGCGCGAGGTTGAGCAGCATCGCGTCCATGTCGCCCGCGCGCAGCTTCACCGGGCCCGCGCGGCCGGGCTTCACGTCGCCGGTCCAGCGGGCCTCGCCGCGCGTCCAGTCGTACGTCGCGTTGCGGGTCGTGGACCTGAACAGCATCTTCGAGGAATCGCTGCCCGAAAGCGGGCGCCAGTGCCCGTCGACCACCTCGAACGTCGTGCGCTGCGCCAGGTCCACGCCGGCGATCGCGGCCATGCCGGAGGTGCCGTGCACGTCGAGGCTGTAGGTCCACCGGTTGTCGCCGGCGCGCACGAGCTTCATGAGGCCGTCGCCCTGCCGGTCGCCCTGGTACCAGGCCTCGTACGTCGCGGTGAACGGCGCCAGCGCGTGCGCGGGAAGCGCGACGGCGAGCGTGGCGACACCAGCGAACGCGAGGCGCGCCATGGCGGTGCGCCAGCGGCGTGCGGGCCGGCGGGACTGCGTCGGTGCGGCGTGGGTCATGGGGTCTCCTTCGAATCCGGAAAGACAGGGCCGAGCGAATCCGCGGAATCTAGCCGCAGCGGCATAAACAGCGGGTGACCATCCACGTGCGCGTCGCCGTTGTGTTCAGCCAGGCGCCCGGCGACCGCCAGGCGCAGCACCGCGACGAGCAGCGGGTGTTCCACCGCCAGCACCGCATCGGCGAGCGACTCGGGCGTCGCGTTGCGCGGGACGCCGACCACGGCCTGCGCCACGACGGCGCCCGCATCGAGTTCCGGCACGACGAAATGCACGCTCGCCCCATGCTCCGTGTCGCCTGCCGCCAGCGCCCGTGCATGCGTGCGCAGCCCGCGGTGCCGCGGCAGCAGCGACGGATGGATGTTCAGCAGGCGTCCGCGGAACCGCTCGACGAACGGGTCACCCAGGATGCGCAGGTAGCCAGCGCAAACGATCCAGTCGGGGCGCACCGCGTCCAGCGCATCGCCGAGGGCGGCGTCGAAGGCGTCGCGCGTCGCATGGCGCGTCGCGGTGTCGCTCCAGCGCAGGTGCGGCTCGACGCGACGCAGCGCCGGCGCATCGGGACGGTCGGAGAACACGCCGACGACCTCGCCGGCCAGGGTGCCGGACCGGATCGCATCGAGGATCGCCTGCAGGTTGGTGCCCCGCCCGGAGGCCAGCACCGCCAGGCGGGGTTGCGGGTCGACCGCCACCGGCCGCCTCAGCCGATGCGCACGCGGTCGCCGTCGCCCTGCGCGACGACCGTGCCGATCCGGCGATGGCCGAGGCCGAGTCGGCCGAGTGCGGCCTCGAGGCCGCCGACGGACGCGGGATCGGCGAGCAGCACGAAGCCGATGCCGCAGTTGAACGTCCGCCACATCTCGTCGTCCGCGACGCCGCCCTCGCGCTGCAGCCAGTCGAAGACGGGCGGCAGGGCCAGCGCCGACGCCTCGATGTCCAGGCCGAGCCCGTCGGGGACGACGCGGATGATGTTCTCGGTGAGGCCGCCGCCGGTGACGTGCGCCATCGCGTGGATGGCCTCGCCCAGGTCGCCGCGCAGCAGTTCCAGCACCGGCTTCACGTACAGCTGCGTCGGCGCCATCAGCGCGTCCGCGAGCGGCACGCCGCCGACGTCGACGCCGGCGGGGCGGCCGGCGCGGTCGTAGATGCGCCGGACGAGCGAATAGCCGTTGGAGTGCGGACCCGACGAGGCGATGCCGAGCAGCACGTCGCCGGCGCGCACCTGCGCACCGTCGCGCAGCTCGGACTTCTCCACGGCCGCCACGCAGAAGCCGGCGAGGTCGTACTCGCCGGGGGCGTACATGTCGGGCATCTCCGCGGTCTCGCCACCGATCAGGGCGCAGCCGGACAGTTCGCAGCCGCGCGCGATGCCGCCGACCACCGCGGCCGCGGTGTCCACGTCGAGCTTGCCGGTGGCGAAGTAGTCGAGGAAGAACAGCGGTTCCGCGCCCTGGACCAGCACGTCGTTGACGCACATGGCGACCAGGTCGATGCCGATGGTGTCGTGCCGGCCCAGCTGCTGCGCGAGCTTGAGCTTCGTGCCGACGCCGTCGGTCCCGGAGACCAGGACCGGCTCGCGATAGCGCCCGGACAGGTCGAACAGCGCGCCGAAGCCGCCGAGTCCGCCCATCACGCCGGGGCGCGCGGTGCGCGCCGCCAGCGGCTTGATGCGCTCGACGAGCGCGTTGCCCGCGTCGATGTCGACGCCTGCGGCACGGTAGGTCAGGGGCGTGGGCGTGCCGGTCACGGCGGCCTCGGGATCGGCGGGGACCGGGCATTTTACAGGCGGGCACGTTTTTCCGGGCATGGACGCATCGCATGGCCTGCGGCACCATTCCGGTAGCTTCGCCGCCGGATCCCGCCATGCGCCCCCACGAACACGCGCTCACCGCGTTCCGCCTCGCCGCCGTCGTCCTGCTCGCCCTGTTCGCGGCGCTGCCGGCCGCGGCCCAGCGCGTGGAGGGCTCGCGCGCCGCGGCCAGCGGCCTGTTCGAGGCCGAGGTGCCGGTGAACAGCCAGGGCGCCGCCGACCGCGACGCCGGGTTCGCGCGGGCGCTGGCCGAGGTCCTCACCAAGCTGTCGGGCGATCGCGGCATCGCCGGCAAGCCCGGCGTGGCGCAGGAATTGGCGAACGCAGGCAATTACGTGGACGGCTACGACTACCGGCAGGACGAGGGCACGTCGCCGTCGGGCGCGGCGAGCTATCGCACGATGCTGGTGGTGCGCTTCGACGAGG
>CAMLHR010000114.1 GCA_946479915.1 uncultured Lysobacter sp. | reverse complement strand
CGGCGCATGATGTTGATCGCCGCGTCGTGGCCGTCGAACAGGCTGGCGGCGGTGACGAAGCGCAGCGGGGTGCGCTCGGGCTGGGCGTCGGGGAGGTGGGTGGCGGGCGTGCTCATGCGCTTTCTACAAGGAATCGAGGCGATTCCCGATTGTAGCGCGGGGCCTTCACGGGCCACTGGGGGGAATCGGGGGGTCCTGTGTGGGGGCCGCTTCAGCGGCGATTGGTTTTCATCGCCGCTGAAGCGGCTCCCACACAGGGGTCATGCGGAAGCGGCTCCCACACAGGGCCGGGCGCAGCTGAACCGGTCCCCACACATGGCGACGGATTTCCGGTCCCCATGCGTTGCATCTTCGAGGCCACGTCGCCTCATCCCCTATCGATGAGAGATCCGACCCCGATGACGACTTCTTCCTTCTTCCGCCGTTCCGCCCTCGCCCTGGCCCTGGCCGCGACCGGCACCCTGGCCGTGGGCACGGCGACCGCCCAGTCCAGCGACGAGGGCATGCACCACGGCATGCGTGGCGATTTCATGGCCAAGCTGGATACGAACCAGGACGGCGCCATCTCCCGCCAGGAGTTCGACGCGATGCGCGCCGGGCACACCGAGGCGATGGACGGCAACCGCGACGGGCTGGTGACCTACGCCGAGCACAAAGCCGCCCGTGAGGCGATGGCCGAGCAGCGCTTCGTCAAGCGCCACGACCAGGACGGCGACGGCCGCGTGTCGGTCGCGGAGTTGGCCGCGCGCGGCGACCGCCACTTCGACAGGATGGACCGGAACGACGACGGCCAGGTGACGGCCGACGAGATGCAGCGCAAGCACCGTGGCGGCCGCGGCCATCGCGGTCCCCGCACGGACGCGTAAGCGACGGCGTACCTGCCAAGATCAGTGGCGGCGCCCCGGTGCGCCGCCACGATCCCCACGGAGCCCGCCGCTGAACCCACCCGCCGGCCCGCGCCATGCCCCCGACGCAACCTTCGACGATCCGGACGTGCCGCTGCTGCGCGCGATCGCCGGTGGCGACGGCGCGGCGTGCCGCACGCTCGTGGACCGCCACCTCCCCCGGTTGCACGCCATGGCCGCCCGCCTGCTCGACGACGCCAGCGAGGCCGAGGACATCTGCCAGGACGCGTTCGTGAAGGCCTGGGAAGTCGCGCCGAAGTGGACGCCGGGCCGGGCCCGGTTCGGGACTTGGCTGTACGGCGTGGCGCTCAACGGCTGCCGCGACCGGTTGCGCCGGCGCCGGCCGCATGACCCGGACGCGCTCGAGGCGCTGGCTGACGAGGGCACGGGTCCGTCCGGCCAGGTGGTCGCAGCGGACACCGCCACCGCGGTCCGTCGCGCCATCGCCGCCCTGCCCGACCGCCAGCGCGAGGCGCTGGTGCTCTGCCATTTCCAGGAGTTGCCGCAGGCCGAGGCCGCGGGGTTGCTCGACACCAGCGTCGAGGCGCTGGAATCGCTGCTCGCCCGCGCACGCCGCACGCTGCGCGACACGCTCGCCCCCTATGCCGCGATGGGAGAATCGTCGCCATGACCCCGCAAACGGAATCGCCCCGCGACGCCCAGGCGCTCGACGCGTTGCTCGCGCTCGATCGCGTGCCCGCGCCGTCGCCCGACCTGCGCCGCACGATCCTGCTCGGCTTCGACGCGCGCATGGCGGGCGGTTTCTGGCGCACGCTGTGGCGCGAGGTCGGCGGGCTGCGCGTCGCGGGCCCCGCGCTCGCCGCGAGCCTGGCGCTGGGCATCGCGGTGTCGACGACGTTTTCGACCGACCCTGCCGTGACCGACGAAGCGGTCGCGCCCGACTACACCGAACTCGCCCTGTTCGAGGCGCCCTACGAGGAGTACGCACTGTGAACCATCCCGCCCTGCGCTGGCTGCTCGTGGTGTCGCTGGCCCTCAACCTGGCGGTGATCGCCGGCATCGCGTGGCACCACCTGGGCGACGGCGAGCACCGCCGCGCGCGCATGCATGCGATGCACGCGCCGATGCCGAACCCGATGCTGCTGCGCCGCGTCCTGTCCGAGGAACGCCAGGCCGTCGTGGACGCGACGCTGGATGCGCACAGGCCGCGCATCCGCGCGTCCGTCCGCGCCGTGATCGCCGCCCGCCGCGAGGCGCACGCGCTGATGACGGCGGAGACCCTGGACCCGCAGGCCCTGGACGCCGCGTTCGAGACCCTCCGCCAGCGCGACGCCGAGGCCGCCGCCGCCGTCCAGGCCATGCTGACCGACCTGCTGCCGAAGCTGACGCCCGAGGAGCGCCAGAAGCTAGGCGAAGCGATGCACCGTCCGCGGCATCGCCGCTGACCCCGTGACTTCCGGGCTGGGAATCGCCGCGTCTCGCGGCTTAGGGTGGGCCCCATCCCGCCTGCCGAGTCCGCCGCCGTGTCGAAGCCGAGCCGCCTGCTGGTCGCCGCATTGTTCCTCGCCGTCGCGGTGCCCGGCATCGTGATGGCCTGCAAGCCCACGCCCGTCTGGCTGGTGCGCCACGCCGAGGCCGGCGCCGGGCCGGATCCCGCGCTGACCGCCGCCGGCGAAGCGCGCGCCGATGCCTGGTACGCGGAACTGGGCGAGCCGTCCATCGAGGTGGTGTTCGCCACCGACACCCGGCGGTCGCGCGACACGGCCGACGCCATCGCCGCCGACGCCGGTGCGCGCGTCGAGCTCTACGATCCCGCCCGCCCGGACCTGCTCGTCGAGCGCCTGCGCGCACTGGCCGTCCCCGCGGTCGTCGTCGGGCACTCGAACACGCTGGGGCCGATGGCCGAACTGTTCGGCGCCGATGCCGGCGCGCCGATCGACCACGACGAACACGACCGCGTCTACCTGGTCGGCGTGAGTCCCGCCGCGCACCCGTAGCCGGCCAGCGCCTCGCGCAGCGGCTGCAGCTGCGCCTCGTAGCGCCGCCACTGCCCCACGAACCGCGCGTGGATCGGTTCGCGCACCTGCGCGGTGCTGGCGGTCGCGACGGCGCCGGTGCGCTGCTCGGGCGACAGCACGGCGTCGTCCCAGGGCAGCCCGCAGAAGGCGAGCACCTCGCGCGCCACCCGTTCGGGTTCCGCCGCCAGCGCCTCGTACTGCACGTCGAGGATCCGCCCGGGGAACGCCTCGTGCCAGTGCGCCATCAGGGCTTGGTAGCGCGCGAAGTGCTGCGCCATCTCGCGCTGGTCGTAGCTGTACCGGTAGGCCGCGCCGAACAGTTCCTTGAGGTTGGAGAAGCACGCGTCCATCGGCGCGCGCGCCATGTGCAGGATCTTCGCGTCGGGCAGCGCCCGTGCGATGAACCCGACGTTGAGGAAGTTGGCCGGCAGCTTGTCCGTGTAGTACGGCCGCCCGCGCGCGTGCCAGCGGGTGTGCGACAGGTAGCGGCGGCCGAGCTGGACGAAGTCGATGTCGGCGGCGGCGCGCACGAGCGCCGCGTCGGGCTCGTTGCCGCCCGGCAGCTCCGTCATCCAGCGCAGCTGCGCGTTGAAGTCGCGCAACTCGCCCGCGTCGGTGACCTGCGGGTGGCCGCCGAGGATGCGTTCGAGCAACGTCGTGCCCGAGCGCGGCAGGCCGACGATGAAAATCGGTTGGGGGCCACCCTCATCCGATGTAGGAGCCGCTTCAGCGGCGACATCTTCGTCAGGGGCATCGCCGCTGAAGCGGCTCCCACATGGCTCGTGCAGGGCATCGAACAACGCCGCCTCGGCCGCCGGATCGAACCCGACCTGCGCGCGGTGCCGGCGCATGCCGGCCTCGAGCGCGGCCCAGGCTGCGGCGGTGTCGCCCAGGTCGTCGAGTTCCTTGAACAGCGCGTACTGCAGCAGCGGCGCGTCGTGGTGGCCTTCGCCCAGCCGCGCCAGCGCGGCGCGCAGCCGGTCCACGTGGTAGCGCTCCGGCGACCAGCGCCGCAGCCGCGCGAGGTCCCGCCACGCCTCCGCCGCCTCCGGCGCCGCCGACACGCAGGCCTCGAGTTCGCGCTCGGCGGCGTCGGTCTCGCCCAGGTACAACTGCGCGATGCCGATCTCGCGCGCCAGGCGCGGCGAGTCGCCGCCCAGGGCGCGGGCCCGTTCCAGCAACGGCAACGCCACCGCCGGCAACGCTTGGGCGTTCATCAGCATGCCGACGCCCGCCAGCACCGCCGGGTCGCGCGCCCCCGTCACGGCGGGGTCCGTCGCGCAGGCCACCGCGGCCTCCAGTTCCCCGACCTCGACCAGCCGGTGCGCCAGCGCCTCGAGCAGCACTGGATCCGGCCCGCGCACCTCGAATCCGGCCAGCGCCTGCTGCACCGATTCGCGCACGCGCCCCTGGGCCGTGGCGACGGTCGACAGCCGCAGCCGCGCGGGCACCCGCCAGGCCTTGTCCTCCAGCAATTCGGAGAACGCCCCCCAGGCCGCGTCCAGGCGGCCCGCCCGCAGGGCGGCCTCGCCCGATGTCCAGAGCTTCGTCATCACGCCATTGTCCGTCACGAGCCCAAAAAACCCGATTCCTTTAGAATGTTGCGCCTGCGACGGGCGGCCCCTAGCGCCCAAACGTCGCAGATCCCGGTCGTATCAACGACTTACCTCACAAAGTTCACGCCGTATGCCACGCGCATCACGGCCGCCCACGCGCGGAGTGTTCCCGATGATCTTCGAAACCCTCGACACCTTCGGCCATGAGCAGGTTGTCTTCTGCCACAACAAGGACGCCGGCCTGAAGGCCATCATCGCGATCCACAACACCGTGCTCGGCCCGGCGCTCGGCGGCACCCGCATGTGGCCGTACAAGACCGAGCAGGAAGCGCTGAACGACGTGCTGCGCCTGAGCCGCGGCATGACCTACAAGAACGCGGTCGCCGGCCTGGACATCGGCGGCGGCAAGGCCGTGATCATCGGCGACCCGGCCACCGACAAGTCCGAGGCGCTGTTCCGCGCGTTCGGCCAGTTCGTGGAGTCGCTGGGCGGCCGCTACATCACCGCCGAGGACGTCGGCATCGACGTCAACGACATGGA
>CAMLHR010000113.1 GCA_946479915.1 uncultured Lysobacter sp. | reverse complement strand
AGATGCTCGGAGCCGATCAGCCAGTCAACCTGCACCTGCTCGAGATCACGCCGACGCTCGGTGCGCTGCAGGGCGTCGTGATGGAGCTCGCGGACTGTGCGTTCCCGACGCTGAACCGCATCGTGGCGACCGACGACGCGCGCGTCGCGTTCAAGGACTGCAACTTCGCGCTGCTGGTCGGCGCGCGTCCGCGCGGCCCGGGCATGGAGCGCAAGGACCTGCTGCTGGAGAACGCGAAGATCTTCACCGCGCAGGGTGCCGCGCTGAACCGCGTGGCCTCGCGCGACGTCAAGGTGCTGGTGGTCGGCAACCCGGCCAATACCAACGCCTACATCGCCATGAAGTCGGCCCCGGACCTGCCGGCGAAGAACTTCACCGCGATGCTGCGGCTGGACCACAACCGCGCGCTGTCGCAGCTGGCCAACAAGGCCGGCGTGGCGGTCGGCGACATCGAGAAGCTCGTCGTGTGGGGCAACCACAGCCCGACGATGTACCCGGACTACCGCTTCGCCACCGCGAACGGCAAGTCGCTCAAGGACATGATCGGCGACGACGCCTGGAACGCCGACACGTTCATCCCGCAGGTCGGCAAGCGCGGCGCGGCAATCATCGAGGCGCGCGGCCTGTCGTCGGCGGCGTCGGCCGCCAACGCGGCCATCGACCACGTGCGTGACTGGGTGCTGGGCAGCAACGGCAAGTGGGTGACCATGGGCGTGCCGTCCGACGGCAGCTACGGGATCCCCGAGGGCGTGATCTACGGCGTGCCGGTGACCACCGCCAACGGCGAGTACACCCGCGTCGAAGGCCTGCCGGTCGACGACTTCAGCCGCGCGCGCATGGACAAGACCCTGGCCGAGCTCGAGGAAGAGCGGGCCGGCGTGGCGCACCTGCTCTGAGCCCGGCCATGGCCCGCGCGTCCGCCGGCAGCCAGTTCCGCGCCGCGCTCGCCGCGGAGTCCCCCTTGCAGGTGATGGGTGCGATCACCGCCTACGCCGGGCTGATGGCGAAGCGCACGGGCTACCGCGCGCTGTACCTCTCCGGCGGCGGCGTCGCCGCCAATTCGCTGGGGATGCCCGACCTGGGCATCTCCACGATGGAGGACGTGCTCACCGACGCCCGACGGATCGTGGATGCGACTGGCCTGCCGCTGCTGGTGGACATCGACACGGGGTGGGGCGGGGCATTCAACATCGCGCGCACCATCCGCAGCTTCGAGCGCATCGGCGTGGCCGCCGTGCACATGGAGGACCAGGTCGGCCAGAAGCGCTGCGGCCACCGGCCGGGCAAGGAAGTGGTGCCCATCGCGGAGATGGTCGACCGGATCAAGGCCGCCGTCGATGCGCGCGGCGACGAGGCGTTCGTGGTGATGGCGCGCACCGACGCCGCCGCGGCGGAAGGCCTGGACAGCGCGATCGAGCGCGCCGTCGCCTACGTCGAGGCGGGCGCCGACATGGTGTTCCCCGAGGCGATGAAGACGCTCGAGGACTACCGCCGGGTCAAGGACGCGGTGAAGGTGCCGATCCTGGCCAACCTCACCGAGTTCGGGTCCACGCCGTTCTTCACCACCGACGAGCTGCACGGCGCCGGCGTGGACATCGCGCTGTACTGCTGCGGCGCCTACCGCGCCATGAACAAGGCCGCGCTCCACTTCTACGAGAGCGTGCGCCGCGACGGCACCCAGAAGCACATCATCGACCGCCTGCAGACCCGCGACGAGCTCTACGACTTCCTCGGCTACCACGCCTACGAGGAAAAGCTCGACGCCCTGTTCAAGAAGGAACCGCAATGACCGAGCAGACCCAGGCCCCGAAGCCGAAGAAGTCCGTCGCCCTCAGCGGCACGCCCGCGGGCAACACCGCGCTGTGCACCGTCGGCCGCAGCGGCAACGACCTGCACTACCGCGGCTACGACATCCACGACCTGGCCACCCGGTCCACGTTCGAGGAGGTCGCGCACCTGCTGGTCCACGGCGCGCTGCCCACGACGTCGCAGCTGAAGGCGTACAAGGCGAAGCTGTCGCGCCTGCGCGGGCTGCCGGCGATCGTCTCCGAGGCGCTGGAGCTGGTGCCCGCGAACGCGCACCCGATGGACGTCCTGCGCACCGGCTGCTCGGTGCTCGGCAACGTGCTGCCCGAACGCGATGGCCACCCGGCCGCCGAGGCGCGCGACATCGCCGACCGCCTGGTCGCCAGCTTCGGCTCGATGCTGCTGTACTGGTGGCACTTCACCCGCAACGGCCGCCGCATCGACTGCGAGACCGACGACGACTCGGTCGCCGCCCACTTCCTGCACCTGCTGCACGGCGAGCCGCCGAGCGCGCTGCACGCGGATGCGCTCGACAAGTCGCTCATCCTCTACGCCGAGCACGAGTTCAACGCGAGCACGTTCACCGCGCGCGTCATCGCCGGCACCGGCTCGGACCTGCACTCGTGCATCACCGGCGCCATCGGCGCGCTGCGCGGCCCGAAGCACGGCGGCGCGAACGAAGTGGCGATGGACATCATCAGCCGCTATTCGACGCCCGACGAGGCCGAGGCGGACATCCGCGCGCGGATGGAGCGCAAGGAGATCATCATCGGCTTCGGGCACCCGGTGTACACCGTGGGCGACCCGCGCAACCCGATCATCAAGGAGCTCTCGCGCAAGCTCTGCGCCGAGGGCGGCAACCAGGCGCTGTTCGATATCAGCGAGCGCATCGAGACGCTGATGATGGACACCAAGAAGATGTTCCCCAACCTCGACTGGTACAGCGCCAGCGCGTACCACATGATGGGAATCCCGACGCCGATGTTCACGCCGCTGTTCGTGGTCGCGCGCACCACCGGGTGGAGCGCGCACGTCATCGAGCAGCGCGAGGACGGCAAGATCATCCGGCCCAGCGCGAACTACACGGGGCCGGACGACCGGGACTACGTGCCGATCGCGGAGCGCTGAGCCGTCAGTCCAGGCCTTCGGCCTGCAGCGCCGCGCGCACGCCCGGGTCAGCCTCCATCCGGGCCTTGAAGGCCTGCAGGTTGCCGAAGCCCGACAGGTCCACCCCCAGCTTCGCGGCCCAGCGCAGCGTCACGTAGAGGTACGGGTCGGCCACGCTGCGGAAGCCCGCCAGCCACTGCTGGCCCGAGAGCTGCCGGTCGGCGGTCTCGAACAGGCCGCGCAGGCGCCCGCGCGCGGCCTCGCGCAGCGCGTCGTGCTGCGCCTCGTCGCCCAGGAACTTGCCGGGCGCGAACAGCGGGGTGAATGCCGGGTGGATGTCCGAGTTGACGAAGGACAGCCACCGCGCGGCCGTCGCGCGCTGGCGTGCGCTGCCGTCGCCCATCAGCTTCGCGTCGGGGAAGCTGTCGGCGATGTAGCCCATGATCGCGGCGTTCTGGGTCAGCACGAAGTCGCCGTCCACCACCGCGGGCACCGCGCCCGCCGGGTTGATGGCCAGGTATTCCGGCCCCTTCATGGACTTGCCGTCGAGGACCTCGACCTCGAACGGGCCGCCGGTCCAGTGCAGTGCGATGTGGTCGGCGGTCGAGCAGGCGCCGGGCTTGGTGAAGAGCTTCATGGTTCCCTCCGGGGGCGCAAACGAAAAGCGGGAGGGCATTGTCGCCCTCCCGCTTCGGATGCTCGGACCGCGAGGCGGAACGCTGCGTTACGACTTCCTTGGCTTCAGGTCGTCGACCTTCAGGAAGGTGTGGTCGCCGATCTCGGCCACCCGGTAGGCGTTGCGCCAGCTCGGCTGGGCCAGGTCCAGGGCCACGAAGTGGCTGGCGCCCGGGACCACCTCGACGCGCTCGCCCGGCGGCAGCGCCCAGTTGTCCTCGGCCTGCAGCGCGACCGTCACGGCGTTGGCCCACGCCTCGGTGTTGGTGATCCGGTAGTTCGGCGAGACCAGGGTCGGGGCGAACTGCTTCCGGGCGGTCACCACGGAGCACATGTCGTCGCCCCAGCGGCCGCTGTCGAGGCGGCGCAGGGCGACCTCGGCGACCGCCTGCTGGCCCTGCGTGGTCTGGTCGCGGGCCTCCAGGTACAGCGTGGTGCTCAGGCACAGGGAGTCGGCGGCGGGCTGCGGCAGGACGTTCGAGGACAACCAGAGGATCCAGGCCAGCTTCATGGGTGTAGGAGCTCCTTTGCTCGTTGCGCCGTCCGCCGTTCCTCTCCCGCGGTCGGGCATGGCCCTGGGCGGATGGGGTACTGCGTCCGGCTTGGCGTTTTCGGGGAACCCGCACCAGCGGGTCTTTCGAGTCGGTCGCTGGGCGGCGGCTCTGCGGCGCGCCTTGCCCGGGAACCGGGCCCACGTGATCGGTCGGTGATCCGGGGCCCTTCGGGTGCCGCGCCAGTCAGCGGCGGGGCGGGAAAGTGCGCGCAAGGTAAAGGTCCGAAACCGAACGCAGCCTGAACGAAAATCCGGAACCCTATGATTCCATTGGCATTTCGTTATATGGGCGTGAAGTGCGTGAGCCGCCGGTGAATATGGCGCGAAACCGGCGTGCAGGCGGGGTCGCCGGCGCGTGACGGCCCTACAGCGACGCCGCCCGTCGGGTGCCTTGCTCGATGGCGCGCCGCGCGTCCAGCTCCGCTGCCACGTCCGCGCCGCCGATCACGTGGACCTCCACGCCCAGCGCCTCCAGGGGCGCCAGCAGCGGCCGCCGGGGCTCCTGCCCGGCGCAGGCGACCACGTGGTCCACCGGCAGGACCTGCTCCGCGCCGTCCAGGCGGACCCGGAAGCCGTCGGCCTCCATGCCCAGGTAGGCGACGCCGCCCAGCATCCGGACGCCCTTGCCGCGCAGCGCGGCGCGGTGGATCCAGCCGGTGGTCCGGCCCAGGCGGGCGCCGGGCCGGCCCGGGCTGCGCTGGAGCAGCCAGATCGCCCGGGGCGAGGGTTCCGGCCGGGCGGGGGCCAGGCCCCCCCGGGCGGGGGACGCCCGGTGCACGCCCCCATCCGCCCTCCATAGGGCCGGGTCCAGCGGCCGCGGGGGGGCCCGGAGGGCCAGGA
>CAMLHR010000112.1 GCA_946479915.1 uncultured Lysobacter sp. | reverse complement strand
CGCATCACCTCGACCAAGACCGGTTCGATCACCTCGATCCAGGCCGTGTACGTGCCCGCGGACGACCTGACCGACCCGTCGCCGGCGACCACCTTCGCCCACCTCGACGCCACCGTCGTGCTCTCGCGCAACATCGCCTCGCTGGGCATCTACCCGGCGGTCGACCCGCTCGACTCCACCTCGCGCCAGCTCGACCCGAACGTGATCGGCAACGAGCACTACGAGACCGCGCGCCGCGTGCAGGCGACGCTGCAGAAGTACAAGGAGCTCAAGGACATCATCGCGATCCTGGGCATGGACGAGCTGTCGGAGGAGGACAAGCTGGCCGTGGCCCGCGCGCGCAAGATCGAGCGCTTCTTCTCGCAGCCGTTCCACGTCGCCGAGGTGTTCACCGGCTCCCCGGGCAAGTACGTCCCGCTGAAGGAGACGATCCGCGGCTTCAAGGGCATCGTGGACGGCGAGTACGACCACCTGCCGGAGCAGGCGTTCTACATGGTCGGCTCGATCGACGAGGCGGTCGAGAAGGCGAAGAAGGTCGCTGCCTAGGCAGCCGGAGCGAAGCCCATGGCATCCACCATCCGTTGCGACATCGTCAGCGCCGAGGCCGAGATCTTCCACGGCGAGGCCGAGATGATCGTGGCCACCGGCGAGCTGGGTGAGCTCGGCATCGCGCCGCGCCACGCCCCGCTGATCACGCGGCTCAAGCCGGGCAAGGTCGTGGTGACCCTGCCGGGCGGCGAGAAGCTCGACTTCGCGATCTCCGGCGGCCTGCTCGAGGTGCAGCCGCAGGTCGTGACCGTGCTGGCCGACACCGCGATCCGCGCCGACGAGATCGACGAGGCGTCGGTGCGCGCGGCGAAGGAAGAGGCCGAGCGCATCCTGGCCCACCGCGGCGAGGCGATGGAAGTCGCCGAGGCGCAGGCCCGCCTGGCCGAGGTCACCGCGCAGCTGCAGGCGCTCGAGCGCCTCCGCAAGAACCTCAAGCACTAGCCGAGGCTGCCGGCATCGACCGGTGGGAGGGTGGCTGGATGCGGATCGCATTGCTCGTCGCTTGCATCATGGCGTTCGGCGCCGCCCACGCCGAGGAGCGCCCGCGCGCCCGTGACGCCGGCATCGTCATCGGGGCCATGCCCACCGGCCCGCGCAACGCGATCGTGGACGTGCCCGGCGTCGCGGTCGGCCACGCCACCGTGGTCGAGGGCGACGCGATCCGCACCGGCGTCACCGCGATCCTCCCGCACCCGGGCAACCTGTACGCGGACCGCGTGCCGGCCGCGCTGTTCGTCGCCAACGGCTACGGCAAGCTCCTGGGCACCACCCAGCTGCGCGAACTCGGCGAGCTGGAGACGCCGATCCTGCTCACCTGCACGCTGTGCGTGTGGCGCGCCGCCGATGCTCTCGTCGCGTGGCAACTGGCGCAGCCCGGGATGGAACATGTCCGCTCGCTCAACGCCGTCGTCGGCGAGACCAACGACGGCTTCCTCAACGACATCCGCGCGCGCCCGTTGCGCGCGGAACACGTGCGGGCGGCGCTGGCGTCCGCGTCCACCGACGACGTCCGGGAAGGCGCGATCGGCGCCGGCACCGGCACCGTGGCGTTCGGCTGGAAGGGGGGCATCGGCACGAGTTCGCGCACCACGCCCGGCGGGCACACGGTCGGCGTGCTGGTGCAGAGCAACTTCGGCGGCACGCTGACCGTCGCCGGCGTCCCCGTCGGGCGCATGCTGCCGGACCCCGCGACGCTCGCGGACGGCATCGAGGCCCCGGTCGCCGACGGCGATGGCAGCATCATGATCGTGGTGGCCACCGACGCCCCGCTGGACGCGAGGCAGCTGGAGCGACTGGCGAAGCGCGCGGTACTGGGCCTGGCCCGCACCGGCGCGTCCATGTCCAACGGCTCGGGCGACTACGTCATCGCGTTCTCGACGTCGCCGGCCGTGCGCAGGCACGCCGGCGCACCGGCCGACGGCGCCGCGACGCTCCCGAACGACGCGATGGACCCGCTGTTCCTCGGCGTGGCCGAGGCCACCGAGGAAGCCATCCTCAACTCGCTGTTCCGGGCCACCGCGATGCGCGGCCACCGCGGCGCCGTGCCGGCGCTGCCGGTCGACCGCGTGCTAGAGCTTGTAGACCCAGTGCCGTGACAGCACGAAGCCGAACACGCCCAGCCCGAGTTCCACCGCCGGTTTCGCCAGCCAGGCCCACTTGAGGCCGAACCAGTCGTCGATGCTGCCCATCGCCCACGTGCTGATCGCCGTGGTGAGCAGCCACATCAGCACGAACCGGGTGAACTGCGTCGGGCCGAGCGTCGTGTCCTCGCCGGCGAACGTGATCGCCCCGTTGAGCCAGTAGCCGAGCGCCGCCCCGCTGATCCGGCCCAGGACGTTGGCCGGTTCCACCGGCATCCCGTAGTGGCTCAGGAGCACCATGACGCCCCAGTCCACCGCCCACTGGGCGCCGCCGATGATCAGGTAATGGCGCGTCTGGCGGGTCAGGCTCATCGGCTCGCATCGTAGCAGTCGCGCGCGCCGCTAGAATCCCGGGAAGGCACCACCATGGAACCCCGGATGTCCCAGCCCCTGCACGTCGTGATCCTCGCCGCCGGCGAAGGCAAGCGCATGAAGTCCGACCGGCCGAAAGTGCTCCAGCCGATCGCGGGACGCGCGATGCTCGCGCACGTCGTGGACGTCGCGCGCGAACTCGCGCCCGCGGGCATCCACGTCGTGTTCGGGCATGGCGGCGACCAGGTGCGCGACGCGTTCGAGGGGCAGGGCGACATCGCCTGGGCGGAACAGTCCCGTCAGCTCGGGACCGGCCATGCCGTGGCGCAGGCGATGCCGGGCGTGCCGGACGGCGCGCAGGTGCTCGTGCTCTACGGCGACGTCCCGCTGATCCGCGCGGCGACCCTGCGGTCGCTGCTCGCGGCCCCGGGACGGCTCGCGGTGCTGGCGGCCCAGCCCGCCGACCCGACCGGCTACGGGCGCATCGTCCGCGACGCGCAGGGCAACGTCGCCGCGATCGTCGAGCACAAGGACGCCAGCGACGACCAGCGCGCCATCGGCCTGGTGAACACCGGGATCATCGCCGCCGAATCCACGGCGCTGAAGCGCTGGCTGGCGGGCCTGTCCGCCGACAACGCGCAGGGCGAGTACTACCTGACGGACGTGTTCGCGATGGCGGCCGACGAGTTCGGCGCCGCGGAGATCGTGCTCGTGGACGATGCGATGGAGACCGAGGGCGCGAACGATGCCTGGCAGCTCGCCCAGCTCGAGCGCGCGTACCAGCGCCGCGTCGCGCAGGCACTGTGCGTCGCGGGCGCGCGGCTGGTGGATCCGGCGCGCATCGACGTGCGCGGCACCGTGCAGGTCGGGCGCGACGTCGAGATCGACGCGGACGTCGTCTTCGAGGGCGACGTGCGGCTGGGCGATGGCGTGCGCATCGGGCCGTTCTGCCGGCTGCGCGACGTGGACCTGGGCCCGGGCACGGTCGTGCGGGCGCATTGCGACCTGGAGGGCGCGCGCACGGAAGGCGCGGTGACCATCGGGCCGTTCGCCCGGCTGCGCCCGGGCACGGTGCTGGCCGACGGCGTGCACGTCGGCAACTTCGTCGAGACCAAGAACAGCACGCTCGGTGTCGGCAGCAAGGCCAACCACCTCACCTACCTGGGCGACGCGATGGTCGGCGCCGGCGTCAACATCGGCGCGGGCACGATCACCTGCAACTACGACGGCGTGAACAAGTCGCGCACGACGATCGAGGACGGCGCGTTCATCGGGTCGAACAGTTCGCTCGTCGCACCCGTGCGCATCGGCAAGGACGCCACGATCGGCGCCGGCTCCGTCGTCACCCGCGACGCCCCCGACGGCCAGCTCACCGTCGCCCGCGGCCGTCAATCCGTGATCGAAGGCTGGCAGCGCCCGAAGAAGAGATAGAAGCGGTTTTGGCCCCTTGACAGTTAGTCGGGGAGGACGAGGGAGACGCAGAGGCCGCCGCCTTCGCGGTTGAGCAGGGCGATGCGGCCGCCGTGGGCCTCGGCGATCTCGCGCGCCAGGGCCAGCCCGAGCCCGGTGCCGTGGCGCTTGGTCGAGTAGAACGGCAGCAGCGCGTTCGCCAGCACCGCGTCGGTCATCCCGGTGCCGCGGTCCAGCACGTCCAGGCGCCAGGCCTCCGCGCCGCGGCGCAGCGACAGCGCCACCGTGCCAGGATCCGCGCCGGATTCGTGCGCGTTGCGTAGCAGGTTGAGCAGCGCCTGCTCCAGCTGCGCGGCGTCGAAGCGCCCGAAGTCGTTGCCGGCCGACAGGCGCCGTCCCTCGTACTCGAACTGCACCTGCGAACGGAGCTGCGCCACGAAGCGCGCCCAGTCCACCGGCTCGCGCCGCGGCGCCGGCAGCTTGGCGAAGCGCGCGTAGTCGCGGATGAAGCCCTCCAGGTGGCGCGCGCGTTCCTCGATCGTCGCCAGCGCGGCGGGCAGCCGCTCGAGCTGCCCGCGGCGCAGCAGCTCCGCGCCCGAGTGCGCCAGCGACGCGATCGGCGCCAGCGAGTTGTTCAGTTCGTGGCTGATGACGCGGATGACCTTCTTCCAGGTCTGCACTTCCTGCCGGCGCAGTTCCGCGGTGAGCTGGCGCAGCAGGATCAGCTCGTGGCGGCGGCCGTTGAGCCGGAACTGGCGGCGCGCGAGGTGGAAGATCTCCTCGTTGCCGTTGCCTCCCTCGCTGTCCTCACCGATGGTGAACATGCCGTCGCCGCCGCGCGCGAACGCTTCGCGGAACGCATCCGGCGTGCCCTGCAGGAGCGCGTCGAAGGTCTTGCCTTCCAGCCGGTGGCCGTCGCCCAGCAGCTTGCGCGCCGCGATGTTGGCGTGCACGACGTGGCGCGACGGGTCCACGAGCAGCATCGCCACCGGGGTGTTCTGGACCATGGTGTCCAGCAGCAACTCGCGCTGCACCAGCGCCAGTCGCTGCTCGCGCAGGACGTCGCCGAG
>CAMLHR010000111.1 GCA_946479915.1 uncultured Lysobacter sp. | reverse complement strand
GTGCTCGGCTGGATGAACGCAGGGCCGCGGCGCTATCCCGATGCCGACTCGCTGCGCGCGCGGTTCGCGGCCGCGGGACTGGCATCCGAGTTCACGCCGCTGTTCGGCGACACGCCGTTCAACAACTGGCGCGTGGTCGCGACGCCCTCGGGCAGCACCGCGCGATAGCCGAGGTCGCGCAGCCGCGCGAGCAGCGGCGCCAGCAGCTCGACGTTGCGCCCGTGCGGCGCCCCCTCGTGCAGCAGCACGATCGCGCCCGGCCGCAGGTCGCGCTCGATCCGCGCCAGCGCGCGCGCCGGGTCGCCGTCCACGCCGTCGTAGCCGCGCGCGCTCCACGCCACGCGCGCCAGCCCGTGCGCCCGCAATGCCGCGGCGACGAACGGGTTGGCCATGCCCACCACCGCGCGGAACCAGCGTGGCCGCGTGCCGGCAGTGCGTTCGAGGATGGCCTGCGTGTCGCCGACCTCGCGACGCAGCCGGCCCGGCGACAGCGCCCAGAACCAGGCCTGCGGATGCGTCGCGCTGTGGTTCCCGGTCCCGTGCCCGCGCGCGACGATCTCGCGCACCAGGTGCGGCCGCGCCGCGGCGCGTTCGCCGACCAGGAAGAAGGTGGCTCGCGCGCCGGCCGCGTCCAGCAGCTCGAGCATCTCCAGCGTGTCCTGCGAAGGGCCGTCGTCGTTGGTCAGCAAAACGACCGGTTCCTGCGTCGGCAGGCGCACCAGCACCGGGCTGAACAACGCGGATGTCGGCACCAGCGTCCCCCACAGGAACGGCAGGTGGGATGCGAGCAGCACGGGCACCCCGACCTTCCAGCCGAACGACGACCAGATCGCCAGCACCACCAGTTGCGACAGGGCGAACGTCCACGCCCAGGCGTGCGGCCTGCGTGGCGGGCGATGCAGCGGCGATGTCCCCGGCATGCGGCGATAGTGCCAGCGGGCGGGAGCGCGTTCATGAACGACCCGCGCCCCGTGTTCATGGCCCCGGAAGGACGCACCGCGGGTGGGTCGCCTAGACTGGTGGGCTCCCCACGCCAGGCCACGCCCATGTCGCTCGACCCCGCCCTCGAGGCCCGCATCCGGTCCGTGCTCGACGCCGATCGCGTCGTGCTCTTCATGAAGGGGTCGCCGCGTGCGCCGCAGTGCGGCTTCTCCGCCAAGGCCGTCGGCGCGCTGTCCGGCGCCGGCGCGACGTTCGCGCACGTGGACGTGCTGGCCGACCCGGAGATCCGCGAGGGCATCAAGGCCTTCGGCCAGTGGCCCACGATCCCGCAGCTCTACATCGACGGCGAACTCGTCGGGGGCAGCGACATCATCGAGCAGATGGCCAACTCCGGCGAGTTGCACGCCGCGCTCGGCCTGCCCGCGCCGGACCGCACCCCGCCGACCATCACGATCGACGCCAAGGCGGCGGGGATGCTGCGCGAGTCCATCGACAACGCCGGCCAGGGCCACGCACTGCAGGTCGCGATCGACGCCGACTTCAACGCACGGCTGCAACTGGCGCCCGTGGACGCGAACGCCATCGCCACGGAAGCCGGCGGCCTGCGCGTGCAGTTCGACCCGCCGTCCGCGCGCCGGGCGGAGGGCCTGCGCATCGAATGGGTGGACGACGCGCGTGGCCGCGGCCTCTTCATCGACAACCCCAACGCCCCGCCGCGCGTGCGCGCGGTGTCGCCGGACGAGGCCGCGCGCCGCGTCGGCGACGGCTCGCTGCTGCTGGTGGACGTGCGCCCCGCGGACGAGCGCGCGCTCGCCGAGGCGCCGGTCGCGTTCCGCACGCTGGACAACGACGGCCTGGCCGCGCTCGAGGCGCTGCCGAAGGACACCGCCATCGCGTTCCTGTGCCACCACGGCAACCGCAGCGCGCAGGCGGCGGAACACTTCCGCCAGCGCGGCTTCACCGAGCTCTACAACGTGGTCGGCGGCACCGAGGTCTGGTCCGACGTGGACCCGTCCGTCGCGCGGTACTAGCCGCCGAAGCCGCCGCCGCGCAGGAACGCCAGTTCGTCCGGCGTGGACGCGCGGCCGAGCGCCGCGTTGCGGTGCGGAAACCGCCCGAAGCGGCGGATGATGTCGCGGTGGTGCAGCGCCCACTTCGCGTCGCCGATCGCCTGCATCAGTGCAACGGCCTGTTCCTGGTCCTCCATCGCTTCCGAATGCTGGAACGGCAGGTAGCAGAACATCCGCAGCCCGCGGTCCACCTGCCCATCCAGCCCCGCGTCGAGCATGGCCCGCGCGAAGTGCCGCGCCAGCGGATCGGTCGCGTAGGCATGGCCGGTGCCGCGGAACACGTTGCGCGGGAACTGGTCGAGCAGCAGCAACAGGCCCAGCGCGCCTTCCGCGGTCGCCATCCAGCCGTCGAGGCCGCGCCGCGCGGCGGCGAAGTGGGCCTCGCGGAAGCGCCGGTCGAACTCGGTATCGAATGCCGCATCCGACGAGAACCAGCGCTTCGGCCCGGCCTCGCGCCAGAAGGCGACGACTTCGGCCGCGGTGGCGCCGGCGCTACTCATCGAAGCGCAGGTGCCGGACGGACTTGCCGTGGCGCCGGATCAGGCGCAGCGCCTCGATGCCGACCTGGATGTGGTTCTCGACGAACTCCGCCGACACGCGCGCGTCGCTGGCCTCGGTCTTCACGCCCTCCGGGATCATCGGCTGGTCGCTGACCAGCAGCAGCGCGCCGCACGGGATGCGGTTGGCGAAGCCCGCCGCGAAGATCGTCGCGGTCTCCATGTCGATGGCCATGCAGCGCAGTGAGCGCAGGTAGTCCTTGAACGCCTCGTCGTGCTCCCACACCCGGCGGTTGGTGGTGTAGACCGTGCCGGTCCAGTAGTCGTGCCCGAGGTCGCGGATCATCGTGGACACCGCGCGCTGCAGGGCGAATGCGGGCAACGCGGGCACTTCGGCCGGCATGTAGTCGTTGGAGGTGCCGTCGCCGCGGATCGCCGCGATCGGGAGCACGAGGTCGCCGAGCTGGTTCTTCTTCTTCAGCCCGCCGCACTTGCCCAGGAACAGCGCCGCCTTCGGGGCGATCGCCGACAGCAGGTCCATCAGCGTGGCCGCGTTCGGGCTGCCCATCCCGAAGTTGATCATCGTGATGCCGTCCGCCGTGGCGCTGGGGAACGGCCGGTCCATGCCGACGACCTCGGCGCCGGCCAGCCTGGCGAAGTGCGCCAGGTAGCCGCCGAAATTGGTGACCAGCACGTGCTCGCCGAACCCGTCGAGCGGGACGCCCGTGTAGCGCGGCAGCCAGTTGGCGACGATCTGTTCCTTGTCCTTCATGGGGACGCAGTGTGCCGCATCGCCCCTGCCGAAAGTCACCCTTGGCACCGCCGCGCCACGGGGCTACGGTCCCCGGGACCACCGGGGAGACCACCAATGCTCAAGCCCTTGACCGCCGCCCTGGCGACGACGCTGCTGCTCGGCTGCGCGTCGGCCGGGACGCGCGACGACGCACCGCCGGCCGCCGACGCCGGCGGGATGTTCACCCAGGACGCCTACCCGAGCACCTACGCGCGGGTCGCCGCGCCGCCGGTGCTGATCACCGGCGCGACCGTGCTCACCGGGACCGGCGTGCGCCTGGACGATGCGGACGTGCTGTTCGCCGACGGGGAGATCGTCGCGGTCGGCCGCGACCTGCAGGCGCCGGCGGGCGCGACGACCGTGGACGGCACCGGCAAGTGGGTGACGCCCGGCCTGATCGACGTGCACTCGCACCTGGGCGTCTATCCCAGCCCCGGCACCAGTTCGCACAGCGACGGCAACGAGGCGACCGCGCCGGTCACCGCGAATGTCTGGGCCGAGCATTCGGTCTGGCCGCAGGATCCGGGGTTCGGCGCGGCGCTCGCGGGCGGCATCACGTCGCTGCAGGTGCTGCCCGGCTCCGCCAACCTGGTCGGCGGCCGCGGCGTGACCCTCAAGAACGTGCCCGCGCACACCTACCAGGCGATGAAGTTCCCCGGTGCGCCCTGGGGCCTGAAGATGGCCTGCGGCGAGAACCCGAAGCGCGTCTACGGCGAGCGCGGCGGTCCGTCCACGCGCATGGGCAACGTCGCCGGCTACCGCGCCGCCTTCATCGACGCGGCCGAATACCGGCGCAAGCAGATGGATGATTCCGACGGCGACAGCGGCGGCAAGCGCGACCTCAAGCTCGAGACGCTCGCAGGCGCGCTGGCCGGCGAGATCAAGGTCCACATCCATTGCTACCGCGCCGACGAGATGGCGACGATGCTCGACCTGGCCGACGAGTTCGGGTTCGAGATCGCCGCGTTCCACCACGGCGTCGAGGCCTACAAGATCGCCGACCGGCTCGCCGAGGAAGGCGTCTGCGGCGCGCTGTGGGCCGACTGGTGGGGCTTCAAGATGGAGGCGTTCGACGGCATCCAGACCAACATCGCGCTGGTGGACCGGCCGCCGAACAGCTGCGCGATCGTGCATTCGGACTCCGAGGAAGGCATCCAGCGCCTGAACCAGGAAGCCGCGAAGGCGATCGCGCACGGCAAGCGCGCCGGCTTCGACATCGCGCCCGAGCACGCGATCCTCTGGATCACCGCGAATCCGGCGAAGGCGCTCGGCATCCTCGACCGCACCGGCACGCTCGAGGCCGGCAAGATGGCGGACGTCGTGATCTGGAACGGCACGCCGTTCTCGGTCTACGCGCACGCCGACGAGGTGTTCATCGACGGCGTCGTCCGCCTCGACCGCTCGAAGCCGGCCGCACGGCCGCAGTCGGACTTCCTGCAATGAAGGCGCGCTTCTTCACGTTGCTGCTCCTCGCGGCGCTGGCCGCAGGCCCCGCGGCCGCGCAGTCGGTCTTCATCCACGGCGCGCGCGTGCACACCGCGGGCAACGCCGGCACGCTCGAGAACGCGGACATCATCGTCGAGGACGGACGCATCGCGGCGGTCGGCCCCGGCCTTTCCGCGCCCGCGGGCGCGGCCGTGGTCGAGGCGAACGGCCGGCCGGTGACGCCGGGCTTCTTCTGCGGCCTGACGAAGGTCGGCCTCGAGGAAGTGAGCCAGGAAG
>CAMLHR010000110.1 GCA_946479915.1 uncultured Lysobacter sp. | reverse complement strand
CACCCGTTACGACGACGACGAATTCCACTTCTGGAACGACAACACCCAGACCAATTACGGCCTGCGCTACATCGACGAACGCACCATCGAGGCGTTCAAGCCCGACGACGCCTACAACGTGCCGTCGCGGCTGGTGCTCGTCGGCGGGAGCGGCGCGGACGCGGTGGTCGAGAACGACGACAGCGCGCGCTGGGAAGCGCTGGCGATGGAGTACATGGCGCTCGCCGAGTCCGATCCGGACAACACCCAGGCCTGGGTGGCCTGCGGCGCGGTGGCGATGAAGCGGTCGATCTCGACCGTCGCCGACGCCGATGCCTATGCGCGCGAGATGGCCGGCATGCTGCAGCTGATCATGCCGGCCGGCAGCAGCTCGCCCTGCGCCGAGGTGTTCACGTTCTGACCGTCAGGTCCTGAGCTCGCGGATCCAGTCATCGAAACCGGCTGGATCCGAGCCGCCACTGGAGATGCTCCCGCGTGGCGCCGCGCGGGCACGCAGCACCAGCGCGGGGTCGGCGCGCACATCGCTGGGGCTGTAGCCGTAGTGCTGGCGGAACAGGCGGCTGGCATGGGCGTGGCTGGCGAAGCCGTAGCGCTCGGCCAGCGCCATGATCGACGCCTGCTGCGCGGGATCGGCCAGCGCCGCATGCAGGCGGGCCAGGCGGCGCCCCTGCACGTAGCGACGCACGCCGCCCCTGGGCTTGAACAGCTCGAACAGGCGCGACCGCGACGTGCCGATCGCGCGGCACAGCGCGTCGGGCGTGAGCTCACCCGCGCGGGGGTCGTCGAGGCACACGTCGATGTAGCGCCGCGCCCGTGCGAGCAGCAACGGGTCCAGGTGCGGCCGAGCGGCGGCGGCCGCATCGGCGCTGGGGCGCAGGCACGCGGCCATCAGCAGCCCGCTCGCGGCGGCGATCTCGGGCGCCTGCGTCGCGGGGACGCGGGGCAATTCGCGTTCCAGGCTCGCCAGGTGGTCGCCGAGCAGGCGACTGGCCGCGCCTTCCAGGACCTTGCCGTGCAATGCCTCCGCGGACGGCACCAGGGCGGCCATTACGTCGCGGGGCACCACGAGCGACAGGCACTCCGCCGCGGTGGCATGCGTGTGCAGCGGCTGCGCGAGGTCCAGTACGGACACGCTGCCGGGCAGGATCTCCATGCCTTCGCCCCCGACTTCGCCGACGTAGCCGCCCTCGCGGTAGTACTGCACCAAAAAATGGTCGAGCCAGTCCGTGCGCAACTGGCGCGGCGTGCGCAGGAACTGCTGGCCCTCGAACCGCGTGTCCACCAGCAGCAGTTCGCCCATGTGGAACGCATGGGCGGTCGCCGCGAACCCCGTCGTGCGCCGTTGCCCGAGGGCCGGCGCGACGTCGAACACCACCGAGATGACCTCCCGCCAGGCCTCGAACTGGTCGTCCGCGTCGAGCGACGCGGTTTCGAAGTGCGTGGCGGGGATCGGGTCCGGCGGCATGGCAATCCGGGACGGGCGGTCAAGGAGGGTGGACGCAAGGACAAAGACAGGCCGGCCATCGGCCGCCACAGTGGACCTGCCATCGCAGGACAGGCCGCCACGCCGGGGGAACGGACAGGGGGACGCGGCGTGCGGCCTACCCTAGCGCAGGCTGGCGTGCGGTGCCGGGGCGGAACCGGCGCCGCACGCCTTTTTTGCATGGCGGGTGTCCCCTGGCGCCTGCCTGCAACGTAATCCTTCGGGTCCGCGCGAATCGTCGTGTCGGCTGAATGCGGCGCATCGCCGCCTACCGAAGGATCCCCGATGAATGCAATGACTGACACGATGCGGGCGCGTCGGCGTCGCCTGCTCCCCGCCATCCTTCCGCTCGCGCTTGCCGCGGCCTTGGTGCCGTCGATGTCCGCGCACGCCGGCGAGACCTGCGTCGTGGACGACGGGACCGTACAGGACACGGGTGGCTCGACGGCCGCCGGGAACAACGCGCTGGCGTGCGGCGCGACCAACGATGCGAGCGGTCTCCAGGGTACGGCCGTCGGCAACTCGAACGAGGCCTCGGGGCTGGCCAGTACCGCGGTCGGTACCGTCAACGAGGCGTCCGGCAACGGGAGCACCGCCATCGGCGTGACCAACATCGCAAGCGGTGCCTCCAGTACGGCCGTGGGAAACGGCAACACCGCCGGTGACACCGCCAGTGCGTTCGGCGCCAACAACACGGCAACCGGCCAGTACGCGCTGTCCATGGGCGTCGCAAACAACGCCCTCTTCACCGGGAGCACCGCGATCGGCTTCGTCAATCGGGTCGAAAGCGACTACGCCACCGCGCTGGGCAGCGTGGGACAGGTCCTGTCGAGTACCTCGACCGGTTCGGCCTACTCGATCGCGATCGGCGGTGGCAACGACCTCGCCACCGGCGCGAGGGTCGGCACGTCGACGGGCAGCGGTTCGCAGGCGGCGATCGCGATCGGTCGTTCCGCGACGGTGGAGGACGGTTCGACCAACTCGATCGCGATGGGCACGGGCGCGACGGTCGAGGCGGGGGTGACCGACGCGGTGGCGATCGGCGAGGGGGCCCGCGCGACGGAAACCAACACGTTCTCGATCGGTTCCAGCGGCGACGAGCGGCGGCTGGTGAACCTGGCGGACGGCATCGCGGACACGGACGCGGTGACCGTGGGGCAGTTGAATTCGACCGCCAGCTCGCTGATGAACTTCTTCGGCGGCGGAGCTTCGTTCGCCGGCGGCATCTTCACCGCGCCGACGTACTCCATCCAGGGCGGGAACTACAACGACGTGGGCAGCGCGTTCGCCGCCGTGGACAGCGCGCTGGACGACCTGCAGACGCAGATTGACGACATCGAGCTGACGCCGGGGCCGCAGGGACCCGCCGGCCCGCAGGGTCCCGCGGGTCCGGCGGGTGCGGACGGTGCCGATGGCGCGGACGGCGCGACGGGCCCGCAAGGTCCGGCCGGTCCGCAAGGCCCCGCGGGCCAGGACGGTGCCGACGGCGCCGATGGCGCGACGGGTCCCCAGGGCCCCGCAGGTCCGCAAGGTCCCGCTGGCCAGGACGGCGCGGATGGCGCCGATGGCGCGACGGGTCCCCAGGGTCCCGCAGGTCCACAAGGTCCGGCTGGGCAGGACGGCGCGGATGGTGCCGATGGCGCGACGGGCCCCCAGGGTCCGGCAGGTCCGCAAGGCCCCGCGGGCCAGGACGGCGCCGACGGTGCGACCGGTCCGCAGGGCCCCCAGGGTCCAGCGGGACAGGACGGTGCCGATGGGGCTGACGGCGCGGACGGCGCGGACGGCGCAACGGGTCCGCAGGGCCCTGCCGGCCCGGCCGGTCCCCAAGGTCCCGAAGGTCCCCAGGGACCGGAAGGTCCCGAAGGGCCCGCGGGTGCGGGTGGCGACGGCGGTGCGCTCGTCGACGAGGACGGTGACGGCGAGGCCGACCGGCTGGTCCTCGGCAACAGCGGCGCGGGCGCCGGCACGTCGGTCCGCGTCTCAAACGTCGCCGACGGCCAGGACGACGGCGATGCCGTCAACCTCCGCCAGATGGAACAGGGCGACGCGAACACGCTGGCCGCGGCGCGCGATTACACCGATGCCCGCTTCGATGCGATGTCCCAGCAGTGGGACAACTTCCAGGACGACGTGTGGGAGCGCCTCGACGAGACCGACCAGCGCATCAACCGCACCGGTGCGATGAACACCGCCATGGTGCAGATGGGCATCAACGCCGCCGGCAGCCGCAGCCCGCGCGGCCGGATCGCGGTGGGCGTCGGGTTCCAGGAGGGCGAGAAGGCCCTCGCGATCGGGTACGGAAAGGCGATCGGCGAGCGCGCGTCCTTCAGCATCGGCGCGTCCTTCAGCGGCGACGAGGGGGCGGCCGGCGTCGGATTCGGCATCGACCTGTAGACCGGGACACCGGTCCCGCCCGGCGCGCGTGCGCGGGGTGGGACCGGCGCGGTATGGTGGTCCCCGCCGTTGTTGCAGTGTCCAAGGGAGCGAAGGATGGCCCTTTCGGCTTTGCGCGTGATGGTGGTGGAGGACCACGGCTTCCAGCGACGCATGGCGTTGCGGTTGCTGGCGGAGCTGGGCATCGAGCAGGTACGGGAAGCCGGGGACGGCGCGGGCGCGCTGGAAACCCTGCGCGGGCTCCTGCGCGCCGGGGCCGCCGACGCGCCCGAGGTCGTCCTGGTCGACCTGGACATGCCGGGAATGGACGGCGTGCAGTTCATCGAGCACGTGGCGCGCGAGCACCTGGCGCCGGCGGTGGTGCTGGTGAGCGCCCTCGACCCGGCCCTGCTCAACACCGTGCAGGCCATGACGCGGGCCTTCGGGCTGCGCGTGTTCGGCTGCGTGGAGAAGCCGCTGACGCTGGCCAAGCTGCAGGACGTGCTCTCCCGTTCCGACGACCAGCTGCACGCCCGGCCCGATGTCGCGCCGGTCGAGGCACCCGTCGCGGACCTGCGCGACGCGCTCGCCGCGGGCCGGATCGTGCCGTGGTTCCAGCTGCAGGTGGAGATCGCCAACGGCAAGCCGGTGGCGGTGGAGGCGCTGGCGCGCTGGGAGCGCAACGGCGAGGGATTCATCCTGCCGCGCCACTTCGTGCCGGTGCTCGAGCGCGAGGGCCTGGCCGGGGCGCTCACCGACTCGATGCTCGACCAGGGGTGCGCGTGGATCAAGCGCTGGGAAGCGCAGGATCTCTGCCTGTGCCTGTCGGTGAACGTCTCCCCCGCGACCCTCGCGGACCAGGCGAGCGCGGACCGCTACGAGCAGATCGTGAAGTCGCACGGCGTGGATCCGGGCGACGTCGTGCTGGAAATCACCGAGAGCTCCGTGATGGCGGACGTGGCGCGCACGCTCGGGCTGCTCGCGCGGCTGCGCCTGAAGGGCTTCGGGTTGTCGGTGGACGACTTCGGCACCGGCTATTCGTCGCTCGCCAAGCTGTCGCAGGTGCCGTTCACCGAACTCAAGATCGACCAGGTGTTCGTCAGTGGGGCCGACACCCAGCCGCGCAAGCGCGCGATGATCGAGGCGAGCCTTGACCTCGCGCGCAAGCTCGGCCTCAACGTCGTGGCCGAGGGCGTGGAGACGGTCGAGGACTGGCGCCTG
>CAMLHR010000109.1 GCA_946479915.1 uncultured Lysobacter sp. | reverse complement strand
TGGGGCCTGCACAAGCTGGTCGCGTTCTGGGACGACAACCACATCAGCATCGACGGCAATACCGACGGCTGGTTCACCGACGACACCCCGAAGCGCTTCGAGGCCTACGGCTGGAACGTGGTGCGCGGCGTCGACGGCCATGATGCCGACGCGATCAAGGCGGCGATCGAGGCGGCGCTCGCCGAACAGGACCGGCCGACACTCATCTGCTGCCGCACCACCATCGGGTACGGCGCGCCCACCAAGGCCGGCAAGGAATCGAGCCACGGTGCGCCGCTGGGCCTGGAGGAACTCGCCGGGTGCCGCACGGGCCTGTGCTGGGAGCACGAACCGTTCGTGGTCCCGCAGGCGATCTACGACGGCTGGCGCGCGAAGAACGCCGGCACCCTGCGCGAGGCGCTGTGGAACCAGGCGTTCGACAAGTACGCCGCGCAGTACCCGGAGCTGGCCGCCGAACTCGTGCGGCGCTCGCACGGCGACCTACCCGAAGGCTTCGACGACGCGGCCGACGCGTACATCGCGAAGCTGCAGGCCGAAGGCAAGGTCGTCGCGTCGCGCAAGGCGTCGCAGATGGCGATCGAGGCGTATGCGCCGCAGCTGCCGGAACTGGTCGGCGGCTCGGCGGACCTGGCGCACTCCAACCTCACGCTGTGGAGCGGCAGCAAGTCGGTCGCCACCGACGACGCCGACGCGAACTACGTCTACTTCGGCGTGCGCGAGTTCGCGATGACCGCGATCAGCAACGGCCTGGCGCTGCACGGCGGCTTCATCCCGTACGACGCGACGTTCCTGGTGTTCAGCGACTACGCGCGCAACGCCGTGCGCATGAGCGCGTTGATGGGCGCCCGCGCGATCCACGTCTACACCCACGACTCAATCGGCCTCGGCGAGGACGGCCCGACCCACCAGCCGGTGGAGCACCTGGCGTCGCTGCGCTACATCCCGGGCAACGACGTGTGGCGCCCGTGCGACGCGGTCGAGTCCGCGGCCTGCTGGCGCGAGGCGATCCGGCGCGCGGACGGACCGAGCTGCCTGGTGTTCTCCCGGCAGAACCTGGCGCACCAGCCGCGGACCGGGGCGCAGGTGCGCGACATCGCGCGCGGCGGCTACGTGCTGCGGGATTCGAAGGGCGCGCCCGACCTCATCCTCATCGCGACCGGCTCGGAAGTCGGCCTGGCGATGGAGGCGGCCGCGCGGCTGGGCGACGGCGTGCGCGTCGTGTCCATGCCGTCCACCGACGTGTTCGACCGGCAGGATGCGGCCTACCGCGAGTCCGTGCTGCCGAAGGCCTGCCGCAGGCGGGTGGCCGTCGAGGCCGGCGTCACCGATTTCTGGCGCAAGTACGTGGGCCTGGATGGTGCGGTCGTCGGCATCGACCGCTTCGGCGCGTCCGCGCCGGGGGACGCGCTGTTCGCGCACTTCGGGTTCACCGTGGACCGCGTCGTCGAGGTCGCCCGCGGCCTGTAGCGGCAGACGTCAGGCCGCGCGTTCCATCGCGGCGATCAACGCTTCGGCCGGCTGCGGCAGCCGGATGAACGCGCCCTGCGCGCGGTCGCAACCCAGCCGTGCGAGCAGTTCGAGCGTGTCCTGGTCCTCCACGCCCTCGGCCACGAGTTCCATGCCGAGCAGGTGGCCCATGTCGATGATCGAGCGCACGAGGAGTTCCGAACGCCGGTCGCGGCACAGGTCGACGATGAACGCCCGGTCGATCTTCAGTTCGGTCGCCGGGAAGTCCTTGATGTACGCCAGCGACGAATAGCCCGAGCCGAAGTCGTCGATCGAGATACCGACGCCTTCCGCGCGCAGCTGCGCCAGCAGCGCCAGGCTCGCGGAGGCGTCCTCCATCAGCGCGGTCTCGGTGATCTCCAGGGTGAGCGCGGAGGGTGGCAGGCCCCAGACGTCGAGCGCCGACAACACCTGCGGGACGATGTCGCGCTGCCGGAACACGCGGGGCGACAGGTTGACGGACACGCCGACCGCCGCGCCATGGCGGCGCGCCTGCGCGGCATGGCGCAGGCTGGTGTTGAGGCTCCAGCGCGTCAGCTCGGCGACCAGGCCCGTTTCCTCGGCGACCGGGATGAAGTCCACCGGCGATACCTGCCCGCGCTCAGGGTCGAGCCAGCGCGCGAGCGACTCGAAGCCGACCCATTTGCGTTGCGCCAGGTCGAGGATCGGCTGCAGGTGGACCTCCAGCCGGTTGGCCACGATGGCGTCCCGCAGCAGTTCGTAGGGCACCTGCGAGGCGTCCGAGCCGTCCGCATAGGCCACGCAGCGTTCGGGGCCGCGCAGTGCGTGGCGGTGCGCGATACCCGCCCGCCGCAGCAACGTCGCCGCGTCCACGCCGTCCTCGGGATGCCCGCCGAGCCCGACCGCGACCGACACCGGGAATGCGCGGTCGTCCACGGTGACCGGGGCATCGAAGATGCGCAGCACCCGCGTGCCGGCCAGCAGCGCATGGTTGCGGTCGCGCAGGCGCGGCAGCAGGACCACGATTTCCGACTCGTCGAGCAGGTGAACCTCGTCGCCGGGCCGCAGCGCATTCCGGACCAGCGTGACGCTCGCCTCCGCCAGGCGTTCGCCCATGTCGAAGCCGTTCGCGATGCGGAACTCGGCCAGGTTGCGCAGGCGCAGCAGCAGCACCGCGAACGGACCGTCCCCGTCGCCCTGCCGGGCCAGTAGGTCCGACAGCCGTGCGAGCAGGGCCGCCCGGGTCAAAGGAACAGCTCGGCGGGATCCAGGCCGAACGCGCCCACCGGCAAGGCCTTCGCGATGCTGATCTGCGTCGCCAGCTCGTCGCGCACCGCCATCAGGTCCAGCTGGCGGAACACGTTCAACGGCGACTTGGCCTTGTCGGTGAGCAGCATCACCAGCGGCCGGAGCCGCCGCGTCGGGTTCTGGCTCATCACCACCGCGACCTCGCCCGTGCTCAGTTCCACCAGCGATCCGGTGGGATACACGCCGAGGCAGCCGGTGAACTGCTCGACGAGTTCGCCGTGGTACATCCGGTCGCGGTTGCGGTAGAGCTCCTGCAATGCCTCGTGGCGCGCATGCGCCGGCATGTGGGGGCGCGCGCTGGCCATCGCGTCGAAGCTGTCGATGATCGCGGCCATGCGCCCGAACAGCGGGATGGCGTAGCCCGACAGGCCGTTCGGGTAGCCCGACCCGTCCCAGCGCTCGTGGTGCGTCCTGAGGATCTCCAGGACGACCTCGCTCCACCCCTGTCCGCTCTCGGTGAGGATCTCCAGGCCCAGTTCGACGTGCGTGCGGATCCTGGCCAGGTCCGCCTCGCCCAGCGGTCCGCGGTGTTCGACCAGCGCCGGCGGCAACCGCGTCTTGCCGATGTCCAGCAGCAGCCCGCCGGCGGCCAGGTCCACCAGCGCCTCGACCGGCAGGCCGAGGTGGCGGCCGAACGCGGCCGACAACGCGCAGCAGTTGATGGCGTGGCCATAGGCGTAGCTGCCGTGGCGCTGCAGGGCGTTCACCCAGAACAGGGTGTCCGCGTTGCGCAGGACGCTCTCGACGATCGCGTTCGCGGCCCACGACACGTCGTCGAAGTCCAGCTTCCGTCCCGCCGCCACGTCTTCCAGCGCGCGCCTCGCGACGCGCAGTGCGTCGGCGTGGGCCTTGCGCGCGGCCGGCAACTCGTCCTTGAAGTCGACCTTGTTGACGTAGTGTTCCTTCCCGACCGTGTTGTCCGTCGGGCGGCGCTGCCTGTCGTTCCCGCCCGCGCCCGGGGGCGCCTGCACGGCCGCGCCGCGCTTCTGGTCGATCCAGACCGAGCGGCAATGCTTGCGGACCCAGGCGAGCTGCTCGCCGTCCTCCACGAAGAACCCCTGCAGCGGGAAGGGCGATTCGGTCCACGGGCGATCGAGCCTGCAGACGTACATCCCCGGTGACAGCATTTCCGCGCCGACTTCCACCTCTTCCAACTTCATCGCAAGCCCCTTCACATGCGATTAACACTTCCTGCAAGCGAGAGAACGCCGAGCGCGCCGGCAAGCGGCCTCCGCGGCTTTCAGCCGGCGGTCAGGGTTGACACCGTCGATTACAGGCGTAATCTCCAGCCATCAAGGCGATTACGGGCGTAAACGATGCAGGTCTCCGAAGCCGAATCCGTGGTGATGGACGTGCTCTGGGCAGCGCACCCGCGCAGCGCCGAGGACGTGGTCGCGGCACTGGCCGAACGCGAGCAGTGGCAGGAAGCCACCATCAAGACGCTGCTCAACCGCCTGCTGCGGAAGGGGGCGATTCGCGCCGAAAAGGACGGGCGTCGCTATCTCTACTCCCCGGTGCTGCATCGCGAGGACTGGGTGCTCGGCGAAAGCCAGGGCCTGCTCGAGCGCCTGTTCGACGGACGGGTCGCGCCCCTGGTCGCGCACTTCAGCGCGCATCGCAAGCTCAGCCGCGAGGACGTCGCGGAACTGCGCAAGCTGCTGGAGGACCTCGACGATGACGCCCGCTGAGTTCGCGTCGTTGCTGGCGGAGACCAGCCTGGCCGCGAGCGCGGCGATCCTGCTCGTGCTGGCGTGCCGGAAGCCGCTGCGCCACGCGTTCGGGGCCCGTGCCGCGTACGTGGCCTGGGGCGCGGTGCCGGTCGCGCTCGTCGCGGTGTTGCTGCCCGCAGCCACGGTCGTCGTCCCGTCGATGCCTGTCGCCAGCGTCGCCATCGGCACGGCAATGGGCGTTTCCACGGCGACGGCTGCGCCGTCGGGCGCATGGATCGTCCTGGCGTGGCTCGCGGGCGCCGTCGGCATGGCGCTGCGGTTCGCCTGGCAGCAACGCGCCTTCGAGCGCGCGCTGGGCGTCCTCGAAGCCCGTCCCGACGGGACCCACGTGGCGGCCGCGGTCGCCGGCCTGCCGGCCGTGTTCGGCCTGGTGCGGCCGCGGATCGTGCTGCCGGCGGATTTCGAGGCGCGCTACACCCCCGAGCAGCAGCAACTGTTGCGCATGCACGAACAGTGCCACCTCGTCGGCGGCGACCCGTGGATCAACACGGGCGTGGCCGCGCTGCGCTGCCTGTCGTGGTTCAACCCGCTGGTGCACGTGGCGGCGCGTTGCTTCCGGCACGACCAGGAAC
>CAMLHR010000108.1 GCA_946479915.1 uncultured Lysobacter sp. | reverse complement strand
CGACGGCAGCGAGCTGCAGGAGTTCAAGGCGCGCTACGGCAAGACCCTGGTCACCGGCTTCGCCCACCTGCACGGCTATCCGGTCGGCATCATCGCCAACAACGGCATCCTGTTCTCGGAGAGCGCGCTCAAGGGCACGCACTTCATCGAGCTGTGCAACCAGCGCGGCATCCCGCTGGTGTTCCTGCAGAACATCACCGGCTTCATGGTCGGCCGCAAGTACGAGAACGCCGGCATCGCAAAGGACGGCGCGAAGATGGTCACCGCCGTCGCCTGTTCGGTCGTGCCGAAGTTCACCGTGGTCATCGGCGGCTCGTTCGGCGCCGGCAACTACGCCATGTGCGGCCGCGCCTACGGCGCGCGCTTCCTGTGGATGTGGCCCAACGCGCGCATCAGCGTGATGGGCGGCGAGCAGGCCGCCAGCGTGCTGGCCACCGTGCGCCGCGACGGCATCGAGGCCCGCGGCGGCGAGTGGAGCGTGGCCGACGAGGACGCCTTCAAGGCCCCGATCCGCGAGCAATACGAGGCGCAAGGCAGCCCCTGGTACGCGACCGCGCGGCTGTGGGACGACGGGATCATCGACCCGGCCGACACGCGCCGCGTGTTGGGATTGGGCCTGTCGGCGAGCCTCAACGCGCCAATCCCGGATCGGCCGCGGTTCGGAGTGTTCCGCATGTAGCAGCCAGGAGGGCTGGCGATGAAACGATTCCTCGATCGCGTCTCGCCCGTGACCTTCTTCGGCTCCACGCTGATTGCCGCCTGCCTGATCGTCGGCGCCAGTGCCTGGCCCGACGCGGCCAACGCGACCTTCAGCGCCGCCAACAACTGGATCATCGCCGAGGCCGGCTGGTTCTACCTGTTGGCCGTCGGCGTCTTCGTCGTGTTTCTGCTCGGCCTGGCGGTGAGCCCGTTCGGGCAGATCAAGCTCGGACCTGACGAATCGCGGCCCGACTACGGCAGCGGCACCTGGCTGGCGATGCTCTTCAGCGCCGGCATGGGCATCGGCATCGTGTTCTACGGTGTCGCCGAGCCGATCACGCACTTCGCCTTCCCTCCCGACGCGGAGCCTGGCTCGGCGCAGGCCGCGCGCGACGCCATGGAGGTCACGTTCTTCCACTGGGGCGTGCACGCGTGGGCGATCTACGCGGTGGTCGGCCTGGCGCTGGCGTACTTCGGCTACCGCCGCGGGCAGCCGCTGCTGCTGCGCTCCGCGTTCCGGCCCTTCCTCGGCGACCGCGTGGACGGCCTGGCCGGCGACATCGTCGACATCTTCGCGGTGGTCGGCACCCTCGCCGGCCTGGCGACCTCGCTCGGCCTGGGGGTGTCCCAGCTCAACGCGAGCATGAACTACCTGTTCGGGCTGCCGCAGTCGCTGGCGATGCAGCTCTGGCTGATCGCGATCGTCACCGCGCTGGCGGCGACCACCGTGGCGACCGGCCTGGACAACGGCATCCGCCGCATGAGCGAGCTCATCATCCTGGTGTCGTTCCTGCTGATGCTGCTGGTGCTCTCGCTCGGGCCGACCCAGTTCCTGCTCAAGGCCTTCGTCGAGAACATCGGGCTGTACCTGGACGGCATTGTCTCGCGCACTTTCCACATCTACGCCTACGAGCCCACCGACTGGGTGGGCACCTGGACGCTGTTCTACTGGGGCTGGTGGATCTCGGGGTCGCCGTTCGTGGGCATGTTCTTCGCTCGCTTCTCGCGCGGGCGCACGATCCGGGAGTTCCTGGTCGGTGTCCTCTTCGCGCCGGCGGGCTTCAGCTTCGCGTGGTTCACGATCTTCGGCGACACCGCGATCTGGCTGGACATCAACGTCGCCAACGGCGAGATCGCGCGCACCGTCGCCGACAACATGCCGGTGGCGCTGTTCACGGTGTTCGACTACCTGCCCTGGGCGACGGTGCTCGCCTGGATCACCGGGCTGCTGGTGGCGGTCTACTTCGTCACCGCCTCGGACGCCGGCGCGCTGGTGATCGCGATGATCACCTCGCGCGGCGAGGAGGAGCCGGTGCTGTGGCTGCGCGTGGGCTGGGCGCTGGCGTGCGGTGCGGTGGCCGCCTGCCTGTTGCTCGCCGGCGGCCTGGCCGCGGTGCAGATGGCCGCGGTGATCGCGGGCCTGCCACTGGCCGTGGTCATGCTGCTGATGTGCTACGGCATCTGGAAGGCGCTCAGCGACGAACGGCGCCAGACCCGCAGCCACCTGCTGCCTTCCGCGCCGATCGCACCGGGGACCGCGATCCCCTGGCGGCGCCGGCTGGCCGCCATCGTCAGCCACCCCGGCCGTGCGCAGGCCGTGCGCTACCTGCACGACACCGTGGCCGGCGCCCTGGCCCGGGTGGCCGGCGAGATGGTCGAGCGCGGTCTCGACTCGGAGGCCGGCACCGACGAGGACGCGGCCTGGCTGGTCGTCCGCCACGGCCCGGGCGCGCCGGAGTTCCGATACACCGCCCGGGCGGTCCAGCACGCGATCCCGGCCTTCGCCCTGACCGACTCAGCCCTGGCCGGCGAGCGCAGCCGCTACTTCCAGGTCGAGGTGTTCCTGGCCCAGGGCGGCCGGGGCTACGACATCTACGGCTATGACGCCGAGCAGGTCATCGCGGACGCCCTCTCCCACTACAACCGGTTCCGCCATTACCTGTATTCAGCAGGCTGACCGCCAGCGAAACCCGAATGGGACGGCCGTCACCGGACCCGCAGGCACTTGTGTGCGCCGCGTGAAGCGGTGTTAGCCTCGACGGCTCCTGTCCCTCCTGTGCGAGTCAAGCCATGGCCATCTGGAAAGACCAGCCCGCCGGCAAGCCCGGCAACGCCCCGTCCCCGGCCTCCAACCAGGCCGCCGCGGAACCGACCCCCATCCGCCCGAGCGACTTCGACACCCAGCGCGCCCCGGCCCGCTCGCCCGAGCTGAAGGAATCGCTGATCGCCTCCGACCTCACCATCGAGGGCAAGATCGACGGCGCCGGCCACGTCCGCATCGCGGGCAAGTTCAAGGGCGACGTGAACGTGCAGGGCAACCTGACCATCGAGACCGGCGCCAAGCTGACCGGCAGCGTGCGCGCGCAGAAGGTCGTGATCGCCGGCGAGGTCGAGGGCAACATCGAGTCCGCGCAGCAGGTCGAACTGCTGGCCTCCGGCTCGCTGACCGGCGACATCAAGGCCGGCTCGCTGACCGTCGCCGCCGGCGCGCGCATGCGCGGCCAGGCCGACTTCGGCTGGGAAGAGAAGGCGAAGTCGCCGTCGTCGAAGGCCGAGAGCGCGCTGGGCTGACATGAGCGCGGCGCGTCCGGGCGAGGCAGGTGCCACGCGCACCTGCCCGCACTGCAAGGCCACGATCCTGGAGAGTGCGCCGGTGTGCCCGGCGTGCCGCGGCCACCTGCGCTTCGACTCCGCGGCGGCCGCCGCCAACCAGGCGACCGTCGCGAAGTTCTCGCCCCTCAACGTCGAGGGGACGCTGCAGGGGCCCGACGAGGGCGCCTGCGAATACACGATGGTGCTGAGCATCCGCAACGAGCGCGGCGAGGAGATCGACCGCCGCCTCGTCGGCGTCGGCGCCCTGTTCCCGGGCGAGTCCCGCAGCTTCAGCGTCGTCGTCGAGGCCAGCGAAGCGACCGGCGCCCGCGCCCGCCGCCGCAAGCACTGACCGGTCCTATGTGGGAGCCGCTTCAGCGGCGACCCGCGCATTCCACGCATTCCACGCGAACCCGACCAGCAGCACCGCCAGCACCGCCAGCTGCGCGCCGAGCCCCTGCAGCGTCGGATGCACGCCCAGCAGGTCGATCCGCGGGCCGTCCACCAGCGACAGCGGCAGCCAGCCGGCTTCCTGCAGCGCCGCCACGCCCTTGCCCGCCAGCACCACCGCGAGCACCGCGACCAGCACCGCGCTGACGCCGAAGAACGTGCCGAACGGCAGCCGGCGGCTGTAGCGCAGCATCAGCCACGCGATCACCGCGAGCGCGACGACCGCGGCCGCGGCGCCGGCCATGATCGACGCATGGTGGCCCTGGCTCCACAGCGCCGCGTAGAACAGCACCGTCTCGAACGCCTCGCGGTAGACCACGACGAAGGCGAGCACGAACAGGAACCACGCCGACCCCTTCGACAGCGCGCGCGACAACTTCTCGCGGATGTAGCGCTGCCACGCGTCGGCCCGGCTCTTGCCGTGCATCCAGATGCCGACCGACACCAGCACGGCCGCGGCGAACAGCGCTGCGAAGCCTTCCGTCAGCTCGCGGCTCGCGCCGCTGATCTCCACCAGCGTCGTCGCCAGCAGCCAGGTCGCGCCACCCGCGAGCAGCGCGCCCGCCCAGCCGGCATGCACGTACGGCATCGCCTCGGTGCGGCCGGCCTTGCGCAGGAACGCCACCATCGCGATCACCAGCAGCAGCGCCTCCAGCCCCTCGCGCAGCAGGATGGTCAGCGCCCCGACGAACGCCGTGGTGGCGCCCGCCTCGTCGTCGGCCGACAGCACGCCTTCCGCGCGATCGAGCAATGCCGCCGCCTGCGCGGCGTCGGCCTCGACCCGCGCGGGCGAGGCGCCTCGGGCGATGCCGGCACGCACCTGCGCCATCGCCGCCTCGACGTCGAGCAGCAACTGGCGGTCGCGCGCACCCAGCAGGGGCTCGATCGGCTCCACGCCGTCGAGGTAGGCCGACAGCACCTTGTCGCGCGCCAGGCCCGCGTCGCCCGCGGCATACGCCTCGAGGCCTTCCTGCAGGCGCGTGCGCGCCAGCCCCAGCGCGCCACCGTCGCCCTGCCCCGCCAGCGCGATCGCCGCGGCCTCGGTGGGCTGGCGGCGCAGGTAGGCCGTCAGGTCGTCGGCCTGCGGCTGGTCCAGCCCCGCCAGGCCCGCGGGCAGCGCCTGCACGCGCGCGGCCAGGTCCGGCAGCGCGGCACGCACGTCCGCACGGTCTTCCCAGAGGGTTTCGCCGCGGTCGACCCCCTCGGCCGGGAACGCGAACTGGCCGATGTAGAACGCGAGCGCCCAGCGCTGGTCCTCCGGCAGGTGCGCGTAGCTCACCATCGCCGTGCCTTCCAGGCCCTGCTCGATCACCTGCTGCAGCGCGAACACGCTGCGCTCGCGCGCCCGCGCGACGTCG
>CAMLHR010000107.1 GCA_946479915.1 uncultured Lysobacter sp. | reverse complement strand
GCGCTGCGCGCACAGACCGGGAACGCCGTGCCCGGTGAACGCCTGCATGTCGCGCCACACCGGCTCGTACGCGCGGCGGCCCAGGTCGCGCACCACGCACGCCTGCTGCGCTACAGCGTCCACTTCACCTCGGGATGGGCGCGCAACGCGGCGTGCGCGGCCTCGTACTGTTCGCGGGATTCGGCGCGGAACTGGATCCGGACCGACACGAAGCGGCCGTTGGACGAATGCTTCCAGGTGACCGACTCGTGCAGCACCTCGATGCCGGCGTCCATCAGCAGGGTCGGCAGCGCCGTCTCCAGGTCCTTCTCCGCGGCGCCCATCGCCGACAGCTCGAACGTGCCGGGAAACTGGAACCCGTGGTCGGGATTGTCGGACTTCAGTTCCATCGCGCGCCCCGCCCTACAGCGATTCCCACCACAGCCAGAAGCCGTCCCACAGGCGCTTGAAGAAGCCGCCTTCCTCGACCGCCTGCAAGGCGACGAGCGGCCGCTCGGCGACCACCTCGCCGTCCAGCGTGACCTTCACCGTGCCGACCTGCTGGCCCTTGGCGATCGGTGCGATCAACGTCTTGGGCAGCTCCATCGTGGGCTTGAGCGCGTCGTACCGCCCGCGGCGCGTGGTCACGCGCAACGGCTCGGCCACGCCGAGCAGGACCTCGTCGGCATCGCCCTTCCACACCTTCTGTTTCTCGATCGTCTCGCCGGCGGGATAGAGCTCGTTGGACTCGAAGAAGCGGAAGCCCCAGTTGAGCAGTGCCTGGCTGTCGTCGGCGCGCTGCTTCTCGCCGGTGGAGCCGAGCACGACCGTGACCAGGCGCATGCCGTCGCGCTCGGCCGACGTCATCAGGCAGTAGCCCGCGCCGCTGGTGTGGCCGGTCTTGATGCCGTCCACCGAGGGGTCGCGCCACAGCAGCAGGTTTCGGTTGCGCTGGGTGATCTCGCCGACCGTGAACTCCCGGATCTTGTTGTACGCATAGTGCTCGGGGAAGTCGCGGATCAGCGCGCGGCCGAGCAGCGCGAGGTCGTAGGCGGTGGAGTAGTGGTTCTCGTCCGGCAGGCCGTGCGGATTCGTGAAATGGGTGTTCTCCATGCCGAGGCGTGCGGCGTGCGTGTTCATCAGCGACGCAAACGCATCCACGGTGCCGGCGATGTGCTCGGCCAGCGCGATGGCCGCGTCGTTGCCGGACTGGATCACCATGCCCTTTTCCATGTCTTCCAGCCGCGCGGACTGGTTGACCGGGAACCCGGAGTAGCTGCCGTCGGTGCCGGCGCCGCCCGTGCGCCACGCGTGCTCGCTCATCCGCACCTGGTCGTCGGCCGAGATCCGGCCCGCCGCCATTTCCGCCGCCACCACGTAGCTGGTCATGACCTTGGTCAGGCTGGCCGGCTCGTGGCGCTTGTGGATGTTCTCGCCGGCGAGCACCTGCCCGGTCGCGAAATCCATCAGCAGCCAGGCGTCGCCGGCGACGTCCGGCGCCGGGGGCACCGGCGCCATCGGCGCTTCGGGCGCGGCGGGTTGCGGATCCTGCGCGAGGGCGAGCGAGCCGATCGCACCGGTGGCGAGGGCGGCGAGGAGGACGAGGCGGCCTGCGAGGGCGGTGGACTTCATCGTGGGGGCGGCTCCTGCGTGAGGATTCCGGGAAAGACGCCTGATTCTAGGGAAGCGGGCGTGCAGGGGCGAGCATGGGTCACTCGCGCAATCGTTGCGGCGCGCCGAACCCGAGGCCGGCGACCCGCGCGGCCAGGTCCGCGGCGGCCGCGTCCGCCACCGGGCCGACGCGCACGCGCCAGACCGGCTGGCCGTCGGCCACGGCGCCGAGCACCTGCGCGCCATCGATCCCCGCCGCGCGCAGGCGTTCCAGCGCGCGCTCGGCGTTGAGGCGGGTGGAGAAGCTGGCGACCTGCAGCACGACGGTGGCGGTCGGCTGCGCGGACGCGGGTGGCGCCGCGGGCGCATCGGGCGTCTCCGGGAGTGCGGCCACCAGCGCGTCCATCGCCGTCGGCGGCGCGGGTTCGGCCGGTGCCGCGACGACGGTGGCGGCGGACGCGTCGGGATCCGGCGGGTTCGGCATCAGGGCCCGCACTTCCACCCGCGCGGTGCCGCTGCGGTGGATCCCGAGCTTCACCGCCGCGGCGTAGCTGAGGTCGATGATCCGTCCTTCGTGGAACGGGCCGCGGTCGTTGACGCGCACCACGACCGACTCGCCGTTCTCGAGGTTGGTCACGCGCGCGTAGCTCGGCAGCGGCAGCGTCTTGTGCGCCGCGCTGAACGCGTACATGTCGTACACCTCGAGCGAGGACGTGCGGCGTCCGTGGAATTTCTGCCCGTAGTACGACGCGATGCCCTGCTCGACGTAACCCTCCGCGGAATCGAGCACGCGGTACGCCTTGCCGAGCACCGAGTACGGCGACCGGTTGCCGTAGCGCGATCGCGGTTCCGCCACGACCAGCGGTTCGGGGATCAGGTCGACCCGCGGCAGTTCCGCGGGCGCGCTGTCGCGCACGCCCGGCGCGTACAGGCCGCCGGCGGTGTAGTTGCCGCGCTTGGACGGGTCTTCCTGCGCGGGCGCGTACGGGGAGACCTTGCGGGGGGCGGGGGCGTCCGCGGGGGCGGCGGTGGCCTGCGGCGGGGGGTCGGGGGCGGGGTCGGCCTTGGGTGGGGTGGCGCAGCTGGCCAGCAGGAGGATGAGCGTCGCCGCTGAAGCGGCTCCCACACCCGGCGATTCCCCTGGCGTCCCCCGTCGCGTCATTCGACGGGCTCGCCGACGATCTCGCGCGCGAGCTGGTACACGGCGGTGGCGTACATGCGCGAGTTGTTGTACTCGGTGATCGCCTTGAAGTTGTGGAAGATCATCCAGTACTGCGGGCCGTCGGCGGCCTCCAGGCGGATGATGTTGGCGCGCGCCTCGGGCGGCACCGGCACCGCCGGCGTATAGCCCAGCCCGGCCAGCTTGGCCTGCGTGAGCAGCGGATCGTCGGTGTCCTGGGCGTTGTACTCGACCGCGCCGTGCGCGCGCACCGCGCGCACCATCACCGGCGCGCCGCGCTGCCAGTCGCCGCGCTCGAGGAAATAGTTCGCGATCGACGCGAATTCGTCATCCAGCGCGCCGAACAGGTCGATCCTGCCGTCGCCGTTGCCGTCGACCGCATGCTTGCGGTAGCTGGACGGCATGAACTGGCCCCAGCCCATCGCGCCGGCGTAGCTGCCCTGCAGCGTGTCCAGGTCGAAGCCCTGCTCCTTCGCCAGCGCGAACACCTGCGCCAGCTCCTCGCGGAAGAACAGTTCGCGCCGGTCCTCGTAGTCGGCCTTGGCCGGGTCGCCCGTGCGCGGATAGGCGAACGCCAGCGTGTACAGCGCATCCACGACGTTGTGGTTGCCGGTGATGCGACCGAAGTAGGTCTCCACGCCGATGATCGCGGTGATGATCTCGGCCGGCACGCCGGTGCGGTCCGCGACGGCCTCGAGCGCCTCGCGGTTGGCGGCGTAGAAGGCACGGCCGGCGGCGATGCGCTCGGGCGTGAGGAAGATCGGGCGGTATTCGTGCCACGCGCGGGTGCGCTCGGCCGGCTTCGACATCGCCGCGATGATGCTCTCCTGGATCTCGGCGTCGGCCAGCACGGCCGCGATCTCCGACTCCGGGATGTCGAACCGCGCCGACACGTCGCGCACGAAGGCCGCGTGCATGCCGGCCATCGTGGTGTCGTCGGACGTCGGCGGCACGGGCACCGTCCGGGCCTCGCCGACGACGTCCTCCGCGATCGGCGATTCGACCGGCGGCGGCGGAGGCGACTGGGTCGCGCAGGCGGTCGCCAGGACGGCGGACAGCGCGATGGACACGGGCGTCTGGAGGGGGCGTGGGCTCATCGCCGCGAGGGTAGCACCGGCCCCCGTGGCGTTCGACCGGGCGGCGCGGCGGTGTTCAGGCCCGTGCAGGGCGCGCGAGGCTCACCGCATGTGCACCGGCCGGTGCGCGCGCACCGACATCACGATGCCCATGCCCGCCAGCAGCGACACCGCGGACGTGCCGCCGTAGCTGAGCAGCGGCATCGGCACGCCCACCACGGGCAGCAGGCCCGAGATCATGCCCGCGTTCACGAGCACGTAGACGAAGAACGCCAGCCCCAGCGTGCCCGCCAGCAGGCGCGCGTAGCCGTCGCGGGCGCTGGCGGCGATCCACAGGCAGCGACCGACCACGAACAGGTACAGCGCCAGCGTCACCGCCACGCCGATCCAGCCGAACTCCTCGGCGAGCACCGCGAAGATGAAGTCGGTGGTGTGCTCCGGGATGTAGTCCAGGTACGACTGCGATCCCTGCCCCCAGCCGCGGCCGTCCAGGCCGCCGGAGCCGATGGCGATCTTCGACTGGATGATGTTCCAGCCCGCGCCCAGCGGATCGGACTCGGGATCGAGGAAGGTGAGGATGCGGTCCTTCTGGTAGGGGCGCAGCAGCCAGAACCACGCGACCGGCGCCGCGCCGGCGACCGCGCCCAGCGCTGCCCCCACCCACCACCACGGCAGGCCGGCGAGCAGCAGCGCGAAGCCGCCGCTGGCGAGCACCAGCATCGCGGTGCCGAAGTCCGGCTGCAGCAGGATCAGTCCGGTGGGCAGCGCGATCAGCGCCAGCGACACCACGACGGTGCCGAAGCGCGGCGGCAGCGGCTGGCGGTTGAGGTACCACGCCAGGATCATCGGCAGCACCAGCTTGTGCAGCTCCGCCGGCTGGAAGAAGAAGACGCCCAGGTCGAGCCAGTGGCGCCCGTGCTCGCCGGTGCCGAAGGGCAGCACCGCCAGCAACGGCAGCAGCGCGAGGCCGAACAGGAACGGCGTGGCGTTGCGCAGCCGCATCGGCGACACGCGCGACAGCAGCCACAACCCCGCGAGCCCGATGGCGAAGCGCGCGCCCTGCGCGACGACCAGCGACGGGTCCTGCCCGCCCGCGCTGTACAGCACCGCCAGCCCGATGCCCATCAGCGCGAGCAGCGCGAGCAGCAGCATCGCGTCGAGCGTGCGCACGACGTACGCGGTGACCGAGGCGAACCATTGCAGGATCGTGTTCATCGGGCCGCGGCTCCGCCCTCGCCCGGCTCGGGTCCGCCGATTTGCGTGGCCAGCTTGCCGCCCGG
>CAMLHR010000106.1 GCA_946479915.1 uncultured Lysobacter sp. | reverse complement strand
CGACGAGGGGCTGCTGCTGGATGGCGACGACCACGTCGCCGGCGCGACCGCGGCAAACGTGTTCGTGCTGCGCGACCGGACTTGGCAGACGCCGCCGGTCGATCGCTGCGGCGTGGCCGGCACCTGCCGCGCGTGGCTGCTGCAGGCCGCCGGTGCGACCGAGGCACGGCTTCGGCGCGACGACGTCGAGGGCGCCGACGCGGTGGTCCTGTGCAACGCGGTGCGGGGTATCCTGCCCGTGGCGCGCCTGCAGGATCGCGCCTGGCCGCCGCACCCGTCCGTGGCGGCGCTGCGCGGCGCGCTGGGCGCCGTGCATCCTGCGTTCGCTTCGGGGGATTCGTGAGTCGACGCCGCCAACAGGGACGCTTCCGCATCGTCCTGGCCTTGTTCGCATTGCTGGCCGGGTTCGCCGCCTACACGGCGTGGCACCACTACCAGGCGTTCGCCGGCGGCGCGATCCACGGGTTGTCGAAGGGCGACTCGGTCACCGTCGAGTCGGGCGATTCGTTCGTGACGGTGCTGCGCCGCCTGCGCGAGGCCGGGGTCGCCACCGGCCACGACGTCGAATGGCAGCTGCTCGCGCGCCAGCTCGACGCCGCCGGCAGGATCCAGGTGGGCGAGTACGCGCTCGAGCCGGGCATGACCCCGCGCGACGTGCTGGTCGCCATGCGCGACGGCGACGTGCTGTCCTACCGCTTCACGATCGTCGAGGGCTGGAACATCCGGCAGCTGCGCGCTGCGCTCGCGCGCGACGACACCCTGGTGCAGGACACCGCGGACCTCGACGACGACGCCCTGATGGAGGCGCTCGGCCAGGCGGGCCAGCACCCGGAAGGCCGGTTCCTGCCGGAGACCTACGTCTACACGCGCGGGGACAGCGACCTGGACCTCCTGCGCCGCGCGCACGACGCGATGGCGCGCGCGTTGCAGGCGGCGTGGGAGGCGCGCGCGGACGACCTGCCGTTCGACACGGCGGAAGAGGCGCTGGTGCTCGCGTCCATCGTCGAGAAGGAAACGGCCGTGCCCGCCGAGCGAGCCCGGATCGCGGGCGTGTTCGTGCGGCGCCTGGAGAAGGGCATGCGCCTGCAGACCGACCCGACGGTCATCTACGGCATCGGCGACGACTACGCAGGCAACATCACGCGCGCGCACCTGGCGCAGGACACGCCGTACAACACGTACGTCCGTGCCGGCCTGCCGCCGACGCCGATCGCGATGCCGGGCGTCGATGCGCTGCACGCCGCGACGCAGCCGGCGGAGGGCAAGGCGCTGTACTTCGTGGCGGTCGGCGACGGCAGCGGGCGGCACGTGTTCTCCGACACGCTCGCCGAGCACCAGGCGGCCGTGCGCGAGTACCTGCGCCGCTACCGGGAACGGCATTGAGCGTGTTGCGCACCGAACCGCGCCTGGTCACCGTCGAGGGCGGCGAGGGCGCCGGCAAGTCCACGGTGCTGGCCGCGCTGCGCGACAGCCTGCTCGCGACCGGCGCGGAGGTCGTCGCCACGCGCGAGCCGGGCGGCACGCCGCTGGCCGAACGCATCCGCGACCTGCTGCTGCACACCGACGACGACCCCCCCGTCCCCGAAGCCGAGTTGCTGCTGATGTTCGCGTCGCGGACGCAGCACGTGCACGAGCGGGTGCTGCCCGCGCTGCAACGCGGCGCCTGGGTGGTGAGCGACCGCTTCACGGATTCCAGCCACGCCTACCAGGGGGGCGGCCGCGGCCTCGAGGGCACCTTCATCGAGACGCTGGAACGGCAGGTCGTGGGCATCGAGCCCGGCCTGACGCTGCTGCTCGACCTCGGCGTGGCCGAGGGCCGCGGCCGCGCGCACCGGCGCGAAGGCGGCGGTCCGGACCGGATCGAGCGCGAGCAGGATGCGTTCTTCGAGCGCGTCCGCGACGCGTTCCTCGAACGGGCGCGCGCGCATCCCGCGCGCTTCCGCGTGATCGACGCGACGCGGCCGGCGCTGGACGTCGCCGCGGACGCCGTTGCGCAGCTGCGCCGCTACCGCGAGGGCCTGGCCGGATGAGCGACGGCGCCGCCCCGGTCGACTTCGACGCGCCGCTCGCCCCGTGGCAGCAACGCGCGTACGACCAGGCCGCCACCGCCATCGACGCGGGGCGCCTGGGCCATGCCTTGCTGTTCTGCGGCGCGGCCGGGCTGGGCAAGCGCCTGGTCGCCGAGCGCCTCGCACGGCGGCTGCTGTGCCAGCAGCGCGCGCCGGGCGGCGAAGCCTGCGGCACCTGCCGCGGCTGCCGGCTGTTCGCGGCGCGCACGCAGGCCGACCCGATCGAGTTGCGCCCGGACGGCGCGCGCGCGCAGCCCTGGGGCCATCCCGGCCATCCGGACGCGATCTTCATCGGGCACGTCCTCAACCAGAAGACCGGCAAGCTGCGCAGCGACATCGTCATCGAGCAGGTCCGCGCGCTGTCCGAGCGGCTCGCGCTGACGTCGCAGCTCGGCGGGGCGCAGGTCGCGCTCGTGGACCCGGCCGATGCCATCAACCACGCCGCGTCGAACGCGCTGCTCAAGACGCTGGAGGAACCGCAGCCCGGGCGCCACCTGTGGCTGGTCACCGCCGCGCCCGCGCGCCTGTCCGCGACGATCCGCAGCCGCTGCCAGCGCGTCGAACTGCGCCTGCCGCCGCAGGCGGAGGCGCTGGACTGGCTCGCGGCCCAGGGGCACCGCGCGCCGGCGGCCGCCGAGGCGCTGGCCGCCGCGCGCGGCCATCCGGGCCTGGCCGACGCCTGGCTGCGCGGGGGCGGGCTGGCATTGCGCAAGGAGGTCGCGGACGACCTCGCCCGCGTCCGGGACGGGAAGGTCGCGCCGGTCGCGACCGCGCAGCGCTGGGTCGCCGACGGGCAGGGCGGCGAACGCCTCATGCACGCCGCGGACCTCGCGCTGGCGGCCGCCCGGGACGGGTTGACCGACCCGCGGCGAACGCGCAGGCTGGCCGCGTGGTTCGACGCGGCCAACCGCGCCAGGGACCTGTTGCGCACGCCGGTGCGCGCGGACCTGGCGGTGGCCGAGGTGCTGCTGGCCTGGCGCGACGCGTCCGGCCCGCCGCACGCACATGGGGAACGGCGGAGCAGTCGATGAGTGCAGGCGTGGCGGGCGCGGGCGGTCAGGGCATCCTGTCGCTCGCGATCAAGGACAAGCAGGCGCTGTACACGACGTACATGCCGTTCCTGCGCAACGGCGGCGTGTTCGTGCCGACGCCGAAGCGCTATTTCCTCGGCGCGGAAGTGTTCGTGCTGCTGACGCTGCCCGAGTCCAAGGAACGCCTGCCGGTCGCCGGCAAGGTCGTGTGGGTCACGCCGCCGGGCGCACAGGGCAACCGCACGCCCGGCATCGGCGTGCAGTTCGGCGACACCGCCGAGGGCGAGGCCGCGCGCGGCAAGATCGAGGCGCTGCTGGCCGGCCACCAGGACGGGAAGCCGACGCACACGATGTAGCGTCGTCATTCCCGCGCAGGCGGGAATCCTGGCTAGCGACGCAGTTCCGGTGAATCCCAGCCCGGTCGCGGTGCGAAACGTTCGCCATGCTGCGCGCGGAGGGATTCCAGCCGCGCCAGCAATGCGTCCGCGCCGGTGTCGCGGATGTACTGGATCGGACCGCCGCGGAACGGGGCGAACCCGGTGCCGAAGATCACGCCCGCGTCCAGCAGGTCGGCGTCGGCGACCACGCCGTCGTGCAGGCAGGCCACCGATTCGTTGAGCAGCGGCAGGACGAGGCGGTCCTCGAGGTCCGCGGGCGCCGCGTAGTCCTTCGGCAGCTCCGGCTTCACCGCCTTGCCGGCCTCCCAGCGATACAGGCCCTGGCCATCCTTGCGCCCCCGCTTGCCGGCTTCCGGCGGCGCGGACAGCATGTCCGGGACCGGCAGGCCGAGGAACGGGGCGAGTTCCGCGCCGACACCCGCGGCCACGTCCAGGCCCACGGTGTCGATCAGTTCGATCGGTCCCATCGGCATGCCGAACTTCAGCGCGGCCTTGTCGATCGCCGCGCCCGGGATGCCCTCGGCGAACGCGGTCGCCGCCTCGAGCAGGTAGGGAAACAGCACGCGGTTGACCAGGAACCCGGGCGTCCCGTCCACCGGGACCGGCAGCTTGTCGATCGCGCGGCAGAACGCGGCCAGCCGGCGCGCGGTGTCCTCGTCGATGCCGTCGTGGTGGACGATCTCCACCAGCGGCATCAGCGCGACCGGGTTGAAGTAGTGCAGGCCGCCGAACTGCGCGGGGCGCGCCAGGCCCGACGCCAGCGCGGCGATCGGGATCGACGAGGTGTTGCTGGCCAGCAGCGCGCCGGCGGGCATGCGCGGCTCGACCTGCGCGTACAGCGCGCGCTTGGCGTCGGCGTCCTCGATGATCGCCTCGACCACCAGGTCCGCGGCGGCGGCGCCGTCGCCGTCCAGGTCGCCGGCCAGGCGCGCGGCGACGGCGGGGCGCTTCGCCTCGTCCTTCACCTTCTTCGCGAACAGCTCGCCCGCGCGCGACAGCGCCGCGTCGATGAAGCGCTGCTCGCGGTCCTGCAGCGTGACCTGGAACCCCTTGTAGGCGGCCCACGCGGCGATGTCGCCGCCCATCACGCCGGCCCCGACCACGTGCACGTGGCCGATCCCGTGGTCGCCGCCGCCGGACTTCTTCAGCCGTTCCTGCAGGAAGAACACGCGGATGAGGTTGCGCGCGGTGGACGTGCCCGCGAGCTTCGCGACGCTGCGGCGCTCGGCGGCCAGGCGCTTCTGGATGCCGCCGCCGGCGCGGCGCCAGGTCTCGATGAGCGAATAGGGCGCCGGGTAGTGTTCGCGCCGCGCCTTGCGCGCCACCTGCTTGACCAGCACCGGCGCGAGCAGCTGGCGCGCCGGCCAGGTGTTGGTGAGCCATGCGAGCGCGCGTTGCCGGAACGGCCGCTGCCCCGGCCGCAACGCGAGGCCCACCGCCGCGTCGATCAGCAGGCCGGGCTCGGCCACGCGGTCCACCAGGCCGATCGCGCGCGCAGCCTTCGCCGACAGCGCGCGACCGGTCAGCATCATGTCGAACGCCGCCGGCGCGCCGACCAGCCGCGGCAGGCGCACGCTGCCGCCCCAGCCGGGATAGATCCCGAGCTTCACCTCCGGCAGGCCGATGCGCGTGGACGCCTCGTCGGTCGCCACCCGGAAGTCGCAGGCGA
>CAMLHR010000105.1 GCA_946479915.1 uncultured Lysobacter sp. | reverse complement strand
GTACGCCGCGGCGCACGCGGCGGGCGATCCCGGCCAGGCACTGGCCGCCTGCGTGGACACGGCGCGCCGCGCGCGCGAAGCCGGGCTGGGCGTCAACGCGGGACACGACCTGGACCAGGCGAACCTCGGGCTGTTCGCGCGCTCGGTGCCGGGGCTGCTGGAGGTTTCCATCGGCCATGCGCTGATCGGCGAGGCGTTGCACGCGGGGCTCGACGCCACGGTGCGCGCGTACCTGGCGATCCTCGCCGCCTGAGTCTCACGCAGGGCGACGCGGCTGCGGCACACTGGCCGTGATGGTTCCAGCGCCTGCAAGCAGCCCGGACTTCCGGCTCTACCAGTCGAACGCACTCGAGGTCCTGGCCGGCCTGCTGGCGGCGGAGGTCGCGCGCGCACCGGCCGGCGCGCCGCTGCTGGCGCCGGACATCGTCCTGGTCCCGCAGCACGCGATGCGGCGCTGGCTGCAGTGGCAGCTCGCCGACCGGCTGGGCATCTGCGCCAACCTGCGGTTCCTGGCCCCCGGCCAGTTCGTCGACCTGGCGCTGGCCGGCAACCTGGGCGAGGCACCGGAGGCGGACCGGCTGGCGCCCGAAGTCCTGCGCTGGCACCTGCTGCGCGAACTGCAACAGCCGCCTGCGGGCCTGGAGGCCTACCTTGCCGGCGCGGACGACCCGCGGCGCCCGTGGCTGCTGGCCGAGACACTGGCCGGCACCTTCGAGAAATACCAGGCGTGGCGTCGCGACTGGTTGCTCCAGTGGGAGCGCGCAGCGCCACGCGACGACTGGCAGGCGCAACTGTGGCGGCGCGTCGGGCGGGGCCGCGCGCATCGCGCGCGCCGCATCGACGATTACCTCGCGGCTTTCGGGCGCGATGGCAGGGCGCCCGCCCGCCTGCCGCCGCGGCTGTTCGTGTTCGCGTGCCAGAACGTCTCGCCCGACGTGTTGCAGGTGATCGCCAGCCAGTCGCGCGCAGGGACGCAGCACTGGTACCTGCACACGCCGGTGCGGCCTTACTGGGGCGACCTGGCGCGGTTCGCGGGGGACTATTCGCCCGGACGGGACGACGACTTCCTGGGCAGCGCCGAGCCCAACCCGCTGCTCGCGTCCTGGGGCATGGCGGGCCGCGACTTCGTGGCCAGCCTGGGAGGCGGGGAGGACGTGCCCACCCGCGTCGAGCTGGCGTCGTTCGCCGAACCGCCGCGCGACACGCTGCTCGGTCGCATGCAGGCGGACCTGCTCGACAACGTGCCAGCGCTGCACCGCGCGCCGGAGGCGCCGCCGGAGCCGTACTGGCCGCGGCACGCGGTCGATCGCACGGACGCCAGCCTGCAGTTCCATGCCTGCCACACGCGCCTGCGGGAAGTGCAGGTGCTCCACGACCAGTTGCGGGCGCTGCTCGACGCCGGACCCGCATGCGGCGAGGCGCCGCTCGAGCCGCGCGACATCGCGGTGCTCGCGCCGGACATCGATGCGTATGCGCCGCACGTGGATGCCGTGTTCGGCGGTGCGCTCGGCACGCCGCGGCAGCTTCCCTACACGCTCGCGGACACCAGCGCGCTCGCGAGCACGCCGCTGGCACGCGTGTTCCTGCGGCTGTGCGCGCTGCCCTTGCAGCCGCTGTCGGTGGGCGAGTTGCTCGACGTGCTGGCGGTGCCGGCGCTGGCGGCGCGTTTCGGCATCGATGCGCAGGAGCACACGCACCTGGCGGACTGGCTGGCCGCTGCGGGCGCGCGGTGGGGGCTGGACGGCACGGATCGCGCGGCGGTGCTCGACGGCGACGCCGACGGCCAGGCGGAAGCCGCGCCGTTCACCGTGGAATTCGCGATCCAGCGGCTGTTGCTGGGATATGCCAGCGGCGACGACGCGGACATCGCGGGCGTCGCGCCGTGGCCGGGCCTGGAAGGTCAGGCATCCGCGACCCTGGATGCGCTGCTGCGTTGCCTGGCCTTGTTGAGGGAAACGCGCGCGGCACTGGGCGGCGCGCAGTCGCCGGCCGCCTGGCAGCGTGCACTGGGCCGGTTGCTCGACGATGCGTTTGCCGTCGACCGGGACACGCCGGATGCCGTCGTCGTCGAGCGCATCCGGGCCGTCATCCGCGACTTCGCCACCGGCGCCGCGCAGGCGGGCTACGACGCACCGATCCCGCACGCGATCGTGCACGCGCACCTGCGCGACGCGCTCGCGGATGCGGACCCGCGCGCGCCGTTCCTGTCCGGCGGGATCTGCTTCGGGCGGATGGTGCCCATGCGCAACATCCCGTTCCGCGTCGTCTGCGTGCTCGGCCTCGACGAATCCGCGTTTCCCGCCAGCGACACACAGGACGCCCTCAATCGCCTGGCCGCGTCGCTCGACACGCGCGACCGGCGGGTCGGCGATCCGTCGCGCCGTGACGCGGACCGCTACCTCTTCCTGCAGCTGTTCGCTTCCGCCGGGCGCGTGCTCTACCTGAGCTGGCGCGGCATGGATCCGCGGGACAACGCGAGGCGCGAGCCGTCCACGGTCGTCAGCGAACTGCTCGCCGTGGCCTCGCGGTACCACGCGGGCGATCCCGACACGGTCCAGGAGGCGCTGGTCGTGCGCCACGCGTTGCAGCCGTTCTCGCCCGCGGCGTTCGGCGCACCGCATGAAGGCGAACAATTGCCGGAGGGATCCGCGCTCGAACCGAGGCGCTTCAGCTTCGATGCGCGGTGGCACCCCTCGGCTGCGCTCGCGGCCGGGACGGAAGCGACCGCGCTGTTCGCCCCCGCAGGGTTCCGTCTCGGCGCACGGCCGGACGATGCGCCAGGTGTCGTGGAGCTCGACCGGCTCCGGCGCGCGCTGCAGCGGCCACACGCCACCTATCTGCAAGAGGGACTCGGGCTCCGGTTGCCGGAGGACGAGCCGCCGTTGCCGGAACACGAGCCGATGGGCGCGCCGGACCCGCTCTCCCGGCATGGGCTGCGGCACGCGGTCTTCGATGCCTGGCTGCGCGAGGGGCACGCGCCCGCGCCGGCCGTGCTGCACGCCCGCTTGCTGGCGCGCGGACTGGTGGGCCCCGGCGCCGACGGCCTGGCCACGGTGGGCGACATGATCGAGGACGTCGCCGCGTTCGCGTCGCTCGCGCTCGCGCACGGGTTCGGGGGCGTGTCCACCACCGTGCCGGTCGACATCGCCTGCGGCCGGCACGTGCTGCAGGGTTCGCTGGCAGGCGCTTACGGGAAGCGGTTGCTGCGCGTGGTCCTCGGCGACCGGCCGCCGCACGGGGGATACCGCCTGCGACACGGCCTGGACGGGTTGTGCGCCGCCGCCTCGGGACTGGAGCTGCATGAACTCTCGATTCCTGACGAGGGGGAGCCGCCCCGGCTGGAGCGGTTGCCGCTGCCGGATGAGGCGAACGCCATCGCGGCGCTGTGCTGGCTGCTGTCGCTCCGCGACGCGGCGTTGCGCGAGCCGCTGGTGTTCCTGCCGAAGTCGTCCTGGTCGTTCGCGAACGCCAGGACGCCCGCCAGCGGCTGGACGGCCGCCCGGACCTGTTGGCTCGGCAACGACTACGGCGTGCATGCGGAGGCCACGGCCGCGACGCGCATCGCGTTGCGCGGCCGCGATCCGTTCCTCGACGAGGACGAGGCCGCGCGCGCGCGGTTCGTGGCCCTGGGCGAGGCGGTCTGGTCCGCGCTTGAAGGCGGCGTGCCGCCGGGCGCCGTCATCGAGGCCGTGCCATGAGCGCGACCGTGTTCGGCACGTCACTGGACGTGCGCAGCCTGGTCGAGGCGAGCGCCGGCACGGGCAAGACGTATGCACTCGCCGGCCTGTTCGCGCGCGCGGTCATCGTCGGCCGGCGTCGCGTGCCGGAGATCCTCGCGGTCACGTTCACCGTCGCGGCGACCGACGAGTTGCATGCCCGCGTGCTGTCGCGCCTGCGCCAGGCGGCCGCCATCGCGGAGGCATGGCGCGAGGGCGATCCGCGCGAGCACGACGCGGACACGCCCGAGGCGGCCCTGTTGCGACGCCTCGTGCACGACGCGCTTTACGACGGCAACGAGTCGCCCGGACAGTTGCGCCGGCGGCTTGCGCGCGCAGTGCGCGACATGGACCTGGCGGCGATCACCACGATCCACGGGTTCTGCCAGCGGCTGCTGCTGGAACACGCCTTCGACGCGGGCCAGCCGGTGGCGGCGGCGGACCTGGTGGCGACCAACGAGGCCCGCCGCGCCGCGTTGGCGGTGGGTGCATGGCGCCGCACGGCGGCCACGCCCGACGGCGCAGCCTTCCTGCTACGTGCGTTCCGCGACATCGATGGCCTGGCGGACGCGGTCAAACAGCTGTCGAAGCCCCTGCCGTTGCTGCCGGAATCCCCCGGCGACGGCGATTCCCGCCCTGCACGGGACGCGGCGTGGCGGCGGCTGCATGCGGCCTTCGTCGAAACGGGCGACACGGCCCGGGAGGCCATCGACACGGCGGTGCGCGCGGGCACGCTCAGCAGCGCGAAGGGCAAGGTCGCGCCGCTCCCGGAACTGTGGGCCTGGATGGCGCGCCAGGGTGAGACCCCGCCGCTGGCCCCCCATCCGCGGCTCGAACGGCTCGGGCAGGCGTGCATGGAAGCCAGCGTGCTCAAGCGTGCGAAGGCGCCGGTGCCTGACCTCGCGCTCTGCAGGGAGGTCGACGCCTACCTGGAGGCCGCCGAGGCCTGCGACGTGCAGTGGATGCACCGGCTGCGCGCAACGTTGCAGGCGCTCGACGCGGCCGAGAAGCGCGCGTTCCACGTGCGCGACTACGACGACCTGGTCGGCGCCGTGCATGCCGCATGCACCGATCCGTCCATCGCGGGTCCGCTGGCGACGGCGCTGCGCGCCCGGTATCCGCTCGTCCTCGTGGATGAGTTCCAGGACACCGATGCGCGCCAGTGGACGATCTTCGAGCGGCTGTTCGGCGAGGGCGGCCTGTTGCTCGTCGGCGATCCCAAGCAGGCCATCTACCGCTTCCGCGGCGGCGACGTGGAAACGTACCTGCGCGCAAAGCGGACCGCGTCCCTGGCGCCTGCGCTCGAGGAGAACTTCCGTTCGCGGCCGTCGTTGCTGCGTGCCGTCAACGCGTTGTTCTCGGCGGCGCCGCCCGCCGTGCTGGGGGAAGGCATCGCGTTCGCGGAGACGCACCCGGGCGGCCGCGCCACGGACGGGGACCTGCTGCTGGACGGCGTCCCGGCGACTCCGCTCGTGCTCCACCGCATCCCGGGCGCGCCCCCGCCGAAGCCGGCCGGAACGTTGGGCGCAGGCGGGGCTCCC
>CAMLHR010000104.1 GCA_946479915.1 uncultured Lysobacter sp. | reverse complement strand
CAAGGGCCGGTTCTCGGTGCGCCGGGTGGAGAAGAAGGGCAAGACCCTGGTGGGCTTCCGCGAGCAGGATCCGCGCTTCGTGGCCGACCTCTCCGAATGCCACACCGTGGTGCCCGCGATCGGCGGGCGCATCGGCGAGCTGTCCGCGCTGCTCGATTCCCTGCATGCGCGCAGCGCGATCCCGCAGGTCGAGTTCATCGTCGGCGACGCGACCGACGACCATTGCGGCGTCGCGCTCGTGTTCCGGCACCTGTCGCCGCTCGACGCGCACGACCGCGACGCGCTGGAGGCGTTCGCCCGCGCCCACCGGTTCGCCGTGTTCCTGCAGCCCGGCGGCAACGATTCGGTGCAGCCGCTGTGGCCGGAGGCGCCCGAACTCGCGTTCCGCCTGCCGCGCTGGGACGTCACCCTGGGGTTCCGGCCGCTGGACTTCATCCAGGTCAACGCCGGCCTCAACGAACACATGATCGCGCGCACGCTGGAGCTGCTCGACGTCCAGCCGGACGATCGCGTGCTCGACCTGTTCTGCGGCCTCGGCAACTTCACCCTGCCGCTCGCGCGCGTGGCCCGCGAAGTGGTGGGCGTGGAGGGCGATGCCGGGCTCGTTGCGCGCGCCCGGGAGAACGCAGCGCGCAACGGCCTGGCCAACGCGCGCTTCCACGCCGCGGACCTGGCGCAGGACCTGCGCGGGGAGCCGTGGATGAAGGCGGGCTTCGACCGGCTGCTGCTCGACCCGCCGCGCTCCGGCGCGGACGCCGTGCTGGCGCAGCTGCCGCTCGAGGGCCTGCGCCGCATCGTCTACGTGAGCTGCCATCCCGGCTCGCTGGCGCGCGACGCGGGCTTCCTGGTCCGCGAACGCGGCTGGAAGTTGCGCGCCGCAGGCGTCATGGACATGTTTCCACACACCGCGCACGTCGAATCGATTGCAATGTTCGACCGTGCCTGACGGGAGCGCCGCGATGCGCATCGACATCTGGTCCGACGTGGTCTGCCCCTGGTGCTGGATCGGCAAGCACCGCCTGCGCAAGGCACTCGAGGCCGAGGGCGTGGACGCCGAGATCCATTGGCACGCCTTCCAGCTCGACCCGGAGGCAGGCGACACGCCGGTGCCGCTGCGCGAGGCCTATGCCGGCAAGTTCGGGGGCGAGGCGCGCGCCTCGCAGGTCCTCGCGCAGACCCAGGCCACCGGCCGCGCCGAGGGCCTGCCGTTCGACTTCGACCGCGGGCAGGTCCGCGTGGGCACCGGCAAGGCGCACCGGCTGATGTGGCTGGCCGCCCGCGAGGGCGACCCCGATGCCGTGGGCGAGGCGCTGTTCCGCGCGCACTTCGCCGAGGGCCGGAACCTGGCGGACCTCGACACGCTGGTCGCGGCGGGCCGGGCGGGCGGCCTCGACGAAGCGCGCGTGCGCGCGTTCTTCGCCGGCGACGAGGGTAGGGCCGAAGTGCAGGCCCAGCTCGACGAGGCGCGCGACCTCGGCGTGCAGGCGGTGCCGACCTTCGTCATCGACCAGCGCCTGCTGGTGCAGGGCGCCCAGCCGCCCGACGTGTTCCGCCAGGCCTTCGCCCGCGCCCGCACGCTGGGCGACAATGCCGCCCCACCACGGGAAACCCCCTGATGCTCGTCATCGGCGTCGCCGGCACCGAACTCACCGCGCAGGAGCGCGACTGGCTGCAGCACGACGCGTGCGGCGGCGTGATCCTGTTCACCCGCAACTTCGCGTCCCGGACGCAGGTCGCCGAGCTGGCGCAGGCCATCCGCGAAGCCGCGCCGCGGCCGCAGCTGGTCTGCGTGGACCAGGAAGGCGGGCGCGTGCAGCGCTTCCGCGAGGGCTACACGGCGTTGCCGCCCCTGGAAGGATTCGGCCAGCGGTTCGCCGCCGACCCGCAGGGCGCCCTGGCCGACGCCGAGGCGCATGCCTGGCTGATGGCGAGCGAGATCCGCGCCAGCGGCGTGGACCTCAGCTTCGCGCCCGTCGTGGACCTGGGGCGCGGCAACCGTGCCATCGGCAACCGCGCGTTCTCGGCCGATCCGGAGGTCGTCGCCGAGTTCACCCGCGCCTACGTGCGCGGCATGCACGCCGCCGGCATGGGGGCGACGCTCAAGCACTTCCCGGGCCACGGCTCGGTGCTTGAGGACACCCACGTCGATGACGCCGTGGACGACCGTCCGCTGGACGCACTCCTCGCCGAGGACCTCGTGCCGTTCGCCGCCGGCATCCAGGCCGGCGCGGACGCGGTGATGATGGCGCACGTCGTCTACCCGCAGGTCGCGCCCGAACCCGCGGGCTACTCCCCGCGCTGGATCCGCGACATCCTGCGCGCCGACCCCTCGCGCGGCGGCATGGGGTTCCGTGGCGTGGTGTTCTCCGACGACATCGGCATGGCCGCGGCGTTCTCGGCCGGCGGCATCAAGTCGCGGATCGACGCGCACCTCGATGCGGGCTGCGACGTCGTGCTGGTCTGCCATCCGGAACTGGTGCCCGAGTCGCTCGAGGCGGTGCGCGGCCGCACGCTGGACACCATGGCCATGGGGGGCCTGGTCGGCCGCGGCGCGCTCGGCTGGGACGCGCTCCTCGCCGACGCCCGCCACGGCTTCGCGCGCGAGCGGCTCGCCTGATGGCCGCGGCCGCGGCGACCCCGGCCCTCGCCGACGCGCTCGCGCGCAGCGAGCTGCTGCACGATCGCGCGGCGCTCGAGTCGGCCATCGACGCGATGGCCGCGCGCATCGCGCCGGACTACGCGGGCGACGTCCCGGTCTTCCTGACGGTGATGCACGGCGGCCTGCCGTTCGCCGCGCGCCTGGCGCTCGCCCTGGGCGAGGCGGGCATCGACCTCGCCTTCGACTACCTGCACGCCACCCGCTACCGCGGCGCGACGGCGGGCGGCGAGCTGGCGTGGAAGCACCGCCCCGCGACGCCGCTGCAGGGCCGGCGCGTGCTGCTGGTGGACGACATCGTGGACGAGGGCCACACGCTGGCGATCGTGCGCGCCTGGTGCCTGGCGCAGGGCGCCGCGGACGTGCGCATCGCCGCCATGGTGGTCAAGCGGCACGACCGCTGCGTCCCCGGCCTCGTGGCCGACTACGCGGGCCTGGACGTGCCCGACCGCTACGTCTTCGGCTACGGCATGGACTACCACGAGCAGGGCCGCAACCTCCCGGGTATCTATGCCCTGCGCGAGGACGCGGCGTGACCGCGCCGATCGACCTCGCGGTCATCGGCGGCACCGGCGTGTACGCGCTCGCGGCCCTGGAGGATGCGACGGCGCACGCCCCCGACACGCGCTTCGGCGCCCCGTCCGGTCCCGTGCGCGTGGGCACGGTCGCCGGGCGTCGCGTCGCCTTCCTGGCGCGCCACGGCGAGGGCCACGCGCTGCCGCCGCACCGCATCAACTACCGCGCGAACCTGGCGGCGCTGCAGCAGCTGGGCGCGACCCGCGTGCTCGCGCTCAACACCGTCGGCGGCATCACCGCGCGCTATCCGCCGCGCGCGCTCGGCTGCCCGGACCAGCTGATCGACTACACCTGGGGCCGGGTCTCGACCGTCTGCGAGGAACCCGGCACCGACGTCGTGCACGTGGACTTCGGCGACCCGTACACGCCGGCGCTGCGCCGGGCGGTGCTCGACGCCGCCGCCGCGGCGGGCGTGGCCGTCGTGGACGGCGGGTGCTACGGCGCCACGCAGGGGCCGCGCCTGGAGACCCGCGCCGAGATCGCGCGCATGCGCCGCGACGGCTGCGACCTCGTCGGCATGACCGGCATGCCCGAGGCGGGCCTGGCGCGCGAGCTGGGGCTGGACTACGCGTGCCTGGCGATCGTGGCCAACTGGGCGGCCGGCGCCGATCCGGACGCCGCCGAGGTCATCACCCTGGACGACGTGCTGGCCAACGTCGAGGCCGCCTCCGCGGGTCTCGGCCCGTTGCTGCGCCGCCTCTTGCACGCCTGAACGGTCGCGGCATACTCACGGGCGTGCGCCTGCCGGGGGGCCGTGCGCACACATCGTATCCAGACTGAGGTCACACAGCTCATGCAGTACGGCACAGTGAAGTGGTTCAACGACGCCAAGGGGTTCGGTTTCATCGCACCAGAAGACGGCAGCGCCGACGTGTTCGTGCATTACTCGGCGATCAGTTCCAAGGGCTTCAGGAGCCTGCAGGAAGGCCAGCGGGTCAGCTACGAGGTGGTGCAGGGGCCGAAAGGCGCCCAGGCCGCGGGAGTCGCGCCGGTCGTCTGAGACGTCCTGCAACCCGGAATTGAAAGGCCCCGCAGTGCGGGGCCTTTTTTTGTCACCGGAGCCAGGCGCGGCCGTTGTAGACGCGGACGTACGAGCCTTCGCGGATGCCGCCCAGCTCACCCTGGGTCACCACCACGCTGCGCCCGTCCTGCATGCGCACGGTCACGCGATAGGTGTCGTTGTTGGCCTGCACGCGGTTCTGGATCGCATTGCCCGCGACCGCGCCGGCCACGGCGCCCGCGACCGTCGCCGTGTTGCGGCGACCCTCGCTCTCGTCGTCGGCCAGCTCGCGGCCGGCGGCCGCGCCGACGATGCCGCCGAGCACCGCGCCGGTGGCATTGGGCACCGAGCTGGTGCCGCCCGCGATCATGTCGATGCGGGTGACGGTGCCGCAGTCGTAGCAGTTGGCGGTGCTGCTGGCCGGCGGCGGGCCGTAGCCGTAGCCGGGAGAGGTGGTGGTGCAGCCGGCCATCGCCAGCGACGCGGTGGCGGCGAGGCCGAACAGGCTGAGGTGCGAGCGGCGGAACGTCATGTCCGTCTCCTGGTGGGGGTCCACCCGCAACCTAGGCGGTGCTGCGTGAATCCCCCATCAACCGGCGGATCAGCCGCGGAAGTCCTGGTGGCAGGCCTTGCAGGCGGCGCCCACGTCCCCCAGCGCCTGGCCCACGGCGGCGCAGCCCTGCGGCGGCGCGGCGATCGCCCCGTCCAGCGTCGCCCGCAGCTTGCTGGCGTGCCCGGCGAACCGCTCGTCGTCGGCCAGGTCGGGGAACGCCGGCTCCAGGTCGTTGGCCAGCGTGCGCAGCGCCAGCAGGTGGGGCAGGGCGTCGGTCGCGCTGCAGCGGTTGGCGTCCAGCCCCGCCTTGAGCTGGCCCGCGTGCCAGGCCTGCACGTGCATGATCGCCTCGTGGAAGTGGTCCTTGCGCGCGTCGATCGCGCGCAGCGCCATCACGGTGCCGATCGCGCCGACGACCAGGCCGAGCAGGAACAGGAACAGGTAACGCGAGGCGTGGCTCTTGCGGGCGGGTGTGGCGTCTGCGGTCATCGTCGGGTCCCCGGGTTGCGTCGCGGAAACCTAGCAC
>CAMLHR010000103.1 GCA_946479915.1 uncultured Lysobacter sp. | reverse complement strand
CGGCGCGGTGCTGCGGCGCGTGCTCCGCAGCCGCCGCGAGGTGGCCGCGCACAACCTCGCGCTGTGCTTCCCGGACCTGGACCCGGCGGACCGCGAGGCGCTGCTGCGGGCGCATTTCGACGCGCTCGGCATCGGCCTGTTCGAGTTCGCGCGCGCCTGGTGGGGCTCGGTCGCCGCGCTTGAGCACGACCTGGTGCTCGAAGGCATGGAGCACCTGGAGGCGGCGCGTGCCGGCGGCCGCGGAGTCATCCTCGTGTCCGGCCACTTCACCACGCTCGAGGCCTGCGGCCGGATGCTCGCCCAACGCGTGCCGCTGGCCGGCATGTACCGCCCGCACGCGCAACCCGCGCTCGAATGGGCGGTGCTGCACGGCCGCCTGCGTTACGCCACCCACATGTTCTCGCGCGAGGCGCTGCGCCCGGCGATCCGGCACCTGAAGCAGGGCGGGCTGCTGTGGTTCGCGCCGGACCAGGACACGCGCCGCGGCGAGAGCGTGTTCGTCCCCTTCTTCGGCCAGCCCGCGTGGAGCCTGACCTCCACGCACCAGCTCGCGCGCATGTCGGGCGCCGCGGTGCTCGCCTTCGCGCACGAACGCCGCGCGGACGGCGGCTACACCCTGCGGCTGTCGCCCGCGTTCGAGGGGTTTCCTTCCGCCGACGCCACCGGGGACACCGCGCGCGTGATGGCGGCGGTCGAGGCCATGGCGCGCGCGGCGCCGGCGCAATACCTGTGGATCCACCGCCGCTTCAAGCGGCAGCCCGTCGGCGCAAGCGACTACGACGCCGGATCGGCGCCGTAGAGGCCCGGCTTGCCGGGCGGACGCGTCTTGAAGCGGCGATGCACCCACAGGTACTGCTCGGGGGCCTCGCGCACGCGCTGCTCGATCCACGCCATGTAGCGCGCCGCCACCGCGGCACCGTCGCCTTCCAGGAAGCCCGGGGGCGGACGCGACAGGTCCACGGCGAGCCGGCCGCCGGCGTCGCGCCGGCTCCACATCAACACGACCGGCCCGCCCGCGCGGCGCAGCACGCCGGGGATCGCCGCAAGCGTGGAGGCCTGCACGCCGAAGAACGGCACGAAGGCATTGGCGTGGCTCGCATCCTGGTCGGCCACGTACACGACCGCCATCCCGTCGGCGACCGCCGCGCAGAACCCGGACACGTCCTTCTTCAGGAGGTTGGCCGCCAGGTAACGGCGGCGGGCGGCGACGACCGTGCGCTCCACCGCGGGATCGTTGTAGCGGCGCGCCAGCGTCCCGACCCGGAGTCCCAAGTCGCGCGCCTGCGTGGCGACGAGGCGGATCGCCAGCTCGACGCTGTCGTAGTGCGCCCCGACGATCACCGCGCCGCGTCCTTCCGCGAGCGCCCCGTCGAGCGCGTCGATCCCGGACACCGTGCCGCGGTCGCGCACCGTCGGCGCGAACCACGCGACGAGCGTTTCCAGCGCGCCCGAGGTGTTGGACGCCAGCGTCGCGCGCAGCAACCGCGCGCGTTCGACCGGATCGAGCGCGGGGAATGCGAGCGCGAGGTTGCGCGCGGCGATCCGCGTGCGCCGGCGCACCAGCGGCCGGCAACGCGAGAGCCACGCGCCCAGCCGCGGCAGCGCCGGTGCCGGCACCCGCGCGACCACGGTGCCGGCCAGCCGCAGCAGCGCGCCCTTCATGGCTCGTCGCGCGAGAGCAGGCTCCCTGCGTAGAGCGCGGCGAGCAGCAGGGTGAGTCCGCCCCAGAAGGTCGAATAGAACGCGAGGTGCGTGTTGAGCGGGAACACCGTGACCGCCAGCGACAGCATCGCCGGCCGTGCGCGGTCGCGTGCGGCCGCGTCCGCGTAGAGCCATGCCCGCCAGGCGAGCGCCACGCCGGCCAGCCACAGCAGCAGGCCGACCAGGCCGGTCTCGCTCAGCACCTCGAGCACGATCTGGTGTGCATGGTGCGCCGGGCCATCGCCCCATTCCGGCACCACGCCGGGCTGCGGGTCGCAGGCCGGCCAGGCCTCGCGGAACCCGCGCGCGCCCACGCCGTTGACCGGATGCTCGCCCGCCATGCACAACGCGCCCTGCCAGATGCGGGTGCGTCCCGACAGCGCGATGTCCAGGCCTTCCTGGTCCGCGCGCGCCGCCTGCGTCGTGCGCGCGATGCGCTCGCGCACCAGCGTGGACACCCTGCCCAGCGCCCCCAGCGTCAGCGCACCGAGCGCGAACACGCCGAGCAGCCGCGTACAGCCCCGCATCCGCCAGCCGGAGAACAGCAGCACCAGCGCGTAGGTCACCCACGACGCGCGCGAGCCGGCCAGCAGCACCACCAGCCCGATCACCGCCGCGGCGATGCCCCACCCCGCGCTGCCGAACCGGCGTCCCAGCGCGTAGAGCACGAAGGGCGACAGCGTGGCCAGCACCGGGCCGAGCTTGAGGTTGCACGGGCCGAAGATACCGCCGAGGCGATCGACCATCGCCATCTCCTGCGGCGAGCACAGGCCGTGGCCGCTCATCGCGTGCTTGGCCAGGTCCATGCCGGAGAACAGCGGGCTCGCGCCGCCCAGCCCCTGCACCAGCCCGTCGAGCGCCCAGATCGCGACAATCATCGCCAGGCCGCCGAACGTGATCCGCCGTCCGCGCGCATCGGCGACGGACGACGCGGCCAGCCACAGGAACGGCAGGTAGCGCAGGTCCACCGCGGCCTCGCGCAACGCGCGCCCCGAATCGACCGCGTCGAAGCTCGACAGCAGCTCCGGCACCCAGTACGCCATGAACAGCACGCTGGTCAGCGCCCAGGCGTGGTGGCTGAGCAGCCGCGAACCGCCGCGGAAACGCGAGGCGACCAGCTTCCACAGCGCGACCAGCGCGCCGAGGACCAGCACGCCTTCCGCGTAGCCGGGCGCGGGCCACAGCGCGACGTAGGCGAGCACCCAGGCGGGCGCCCAGCGCCAGCCGGGCGCCTGCGTGGCGGCGGGGTCAGTCGACGAGTTCTGCATACATGGCCAGCGTGGCGTCCTGCATCGCGCGCAAGGTGTCGGGCATCGTAACGGGTGGCCGCGGCGGTTGCCCGAGCAGGCGGTGCGCCACCTCGCGCAGGCGCAGCAGGTCGAACGGCGGCACCGCGCCTTCCGGTTGCCACGCGTGCAGCAGTTCGCCGACGCCGCCGTGGTCCCAGCCGACGACCGGCCGGCCCACGGCGCGTGCCTCCAGCACCGTGCGCCCGAACGCCTCGGGCTTGCGCGAGAGCTGCAGGACCAGGTCGCTGGCCGCGTAGGCCCGCGCGATCGCATCGGTCGGCGATGCCCAGCGCGCGCGCGGCCTCCTCGAGCTCGGCCACATACGCCGTGCGCGCCGGGTCGCGCGCGCCGGGCAGCCACAGCCGCGCATCGCTGCCGTCGCCGCGCATGCGCGCGAGCAGCTGCAGCGCATCGCCGTGGCCCTTGCGCCGGGTGCCGCGCCCCGGCATCAGCATCAGCGCGCCGTGCCCGCCCAGCGCGGGATATTGCGCGGCCACGGTCGCGCGGGCCTCGAGATCCCGTTGCGGGGCGCGCGGGAACCGCGCCGGATCCACGCCGCGCGGGATCACCCGCAGCCGCTCCACGTCGGTGTCCGGATAGTGCTCGAGCACGTGGCGACGCACCGTCTCCGAGACGCACACCACGCGCTCGCCCCGCGCCATGACCGCGCTGTAGCGCGACGGCGAATTCAGCCCATGCACCGTCGTGACGAAGCGCGGCGGCGTGCCGGCCGCGCGGAGCCGCAACACCCACCACGCGAGCCAGGCCGGCAGCCGCGACCGCGCGTGCACGATGTCCGGCGCCAGGCGCCGGAGCAGCCAGTGCAGGCGCAGCGCGCGCCAGGGGGCCAGCAGCGACTTCGCGCCGATGGCGAGCGTGACGTGTTCGGCGCCGGTCGCCTCGAGCGCCGGAACCAGCCGTCCGCCGGGGGACACGACGATCGCGCGATGGCCGGCGCGCTGGAGCGCGTCCGCGATCTCGATCGTCGAGCGCTCGACGCCGCCGGACTCCAGCGCCGGCAGCAGTTGCACCACCACCAGCGGGCGCCCCGGCACGGTCGGCGCCATCGCCTCAGTCGACCAGGACGAAATGGGCCCCGCAGTAGGGACAGTCGGCCTCGCCACCGTCCGCCTCGATCGGCAGGTAGACGCGCGGGTGCGAATTCCACAGCGCCATGGACGGCAGCGGGCAGCTCAGCGGCAGGTCCGCATGCGTCACTTCGTAGCGCTGCTGGGCATTGGCTTGCACGGGGGCGGCGGGGGCGTCGGGCATGGCGGGGACTCGGCTGTCGTCGGGGGTTGCGCGTCCGGCAGTTTACCGGCGTGGCTCGCCGGGCAGGTCGAACACCAGCACGTCGGCGAGCCCGTCGCCTGCGCCGCGCACCGTCAGCGTCACGCCCTCCCCGGCGAAGCCGAGTGCATCGCCCGCCCGGAGCGTCCGGCCGTCGACCTGGACCTGCCCCGTGGCGACGTGCAGCCAGTACCGGCGGGTCGACAGGCATTCGAATTCCACGGACGCGCCGTCCGGCAGCAACGTGCCGTGCACCCCGGCCTGCTGCCGGATCGCGATGCTCCCCCGGGCCCCGTCGGGCGAGGCGAACAACGCCCAGCGCCCGGTGCGGTCGGCCGGCGGGAATGCGCGCTTCTCCCAGCCGGGCGCGGCGTTCACCCGGTCGGGCTGGATCCAGACCTGCAGGAAGTGCACCGGCTCGGTGTCCGAGGCGTTGAACTCGCTGTGCGCGATCCCGTGGCCGGCGCCCATCCACTGGAACTCGCCCGGGCGGAGCACGTCGCCGCCGCCCGCGTCGTCGCGGTGCGCCAGCGCGCCTTCGAGCACGTAGCTGAAGATCTCCATGTTCGCGTGCCCGTGGGTCGGGAACCCCGCGCCCGGCGCCACCCGGTCGTCGTTGATCACCCGCAGCGGGCCGAAGCCCATCCACGCCGGGTCGTGGTACTGGCCGAACGAGAACGTGTGCCGGCTGTCGAGCCAGTCCATGCGCACGTGGCCGCGCGCGTCGCCGGGACGCTCGATCACCATGTCATTCGATCCGGCAGGCCTCGTCGAACCCGAGCCGCGGCGAGCGCGGGAAGATGCTCGCCGGATCGCCGTGGCCGAGGTTGACCAGGAAATTGGAGCGCCAGCGGGTGCCGGCGAAGAACGCCGCGTCGACCATGGCGTTGTCGAAACCCGACATCGGCCCGCAGTCCAGGCCCAGCGAGCGCGCCGCGAGCAGCAGGTACGCGCCCTGTAGGCTGCCGTTGCGCAGGCAGATGGTGCGCAGGTCCTCCTCGGACTTGCCGTCGAACCAGGACTTCGCGTCGGTGTGCGGGAACAGCACCGGCGACTTCTCGTAGAACGCCATGTCGTAGGCGACGATC